>WFVP01000062.1 GCA_015491595.1 Anaerolineales bacterium | reverse complement strand
GCATCAACAAGGAGCAGAGAACCACCATTTTGCTGGTGGAACAGAATGCCCACATCGCCCTGCAAATCGCCGATTACGCCTACATCATGGAAAACGGCCGGGTCGTACTGGACGGTACGCCCGAGGTCTTACGGGAAAACCCCGACGTCCGGGAGTTCTACCTGGGGCTGACGGAAGTGGGCCAACGGAAATCGTACCGGGAAGTGAAGCACTACAAACGCCGCAAACGGTGGTTGACGTAACGTAAAGGGAACCAATCGTGTGAGACCAGGGTGAACCTAGAAGGAGGGAAATCGAGATGAGCTGGCGGGATTTCTTCGGCTTCGAGCGCATGATTACCCCCTTCTTGATTCGCCTGCTCTTCATCCTGGGCGTGGTGTTTACGATACTCGGGGGTTTGGCGGGTTTATGTGGAACCTTTTTCCAAGCCGTTTCCGAAGGTGCTTGGGGGGTCGCTTTCATCACGCTTATTGCCTATCCCATCGGTATCCTCTTCATGCTCCTCATCCTGCGGGTGTACGCCGAGCTCCTCATGCTGGCCTTTCGCATTTACGAATCTCTGAACAACATTGAGCGCATGTTGCGGGACAAGGGCACTTCGGAACCAGGCGACTCGACTTCGATGTAGGCATGGCCGTTGACGTTCCCCCCTCTCGTCCATGCTAAAATGGGCGCGCGATGTTTCCATGCGCGCCCATTTTCTTGTCTTCCCAACCAGGAGGCGCACCATGCCCCGCACCCATGAAGACCTGCGACGCCTGTGCCTTTCCCTGGAGGGACGGGGATATAAGGCCTACAAAAGCCTGCAAGGGGTGTACGCGTTCCCCGATTTCACCCTCATCATTGACCACGTGCAGGGGGACCCCTTCGCCTCTCCGACCCGGGTTCGGGTACAGGTGCCCGCCCGGGTGGCGGCCTTCCCGGCCGAACTCTGGGAGCATCCATCCCGCCGGGTGGGCGCAGAACACTACTTGATGGAAGTGTTCCACCAGCACATCCAGCCCTATCGCAAGCCCCGAGGCACCGGTCACAGCGGCCAAATCCTCATGGAACCTGTGGGACAGGCCATGATTCCCCGCACCGCCGTGCGCTTGGGTCCCCACGGCGTGGAGGCCCGCTTTGTCGTGGGCCTGCCCGCAGCCGGCCGACGCATCCTGGGTCGCCTGGCCGCCCAACTCCTCACCCAGGACCTGCCCCAGGTGGTCCGGGCTAGTCTGTTCTACCAGGCCGTGGACCCAGAAGCCATCGCCCGTTACGCGGCCACCGCAGAAGACGCGGACTTCCTCCGAAACCGCCTGGAAGCCCTGGGCCTGGTGGCCTTCGTGGCCGATGGCAGCCTGCTTCCCCGCCGCTCCGGCGTGGACGACCGCCCTCTGGAGACAGGCATCCCCTTTGAAAGCCCGCCCTCTTTGCGGGTGGAGGTGCACCTGCCCAATGCGGGCGTGGTCACGGGTATGGGCATTCCCCAGGGCGTCACCCTCATTGTGGGTGGAGGCTTCCACGGCAAGTCCACTCTGCTCCGGGCCATTGAACGGGGCATCTACAACCATAAGCCCGGCGACGGTCGGGAGCGGGTGGTGGCCCATCCCCTGACGGTGAAAATTCGGGCCGAGGACGGTCGTTCTGTGGTGGGGGTGGACATTTCGGCCTTCATCAACAACCTGCCCCTGGGCCAGGAAACCACCTGGTTCACCACGGAGAACGCCTCCGGGTCCACCTCTCAGGCCGCGAACATCATGGAAGCCCTGGAGATGGGCGCGCGGGTCCTCCTCATCGACGAAGACACTGCGGCCACGAATTTCATGATTCGGGACCGGCGTATGCAAGCGCTGATTGCCAAAGACAAGGAACCCATCACACCTTACATCGACCGGGCCCGCCAACTCTTCACCGAACGGGGAGTTTCCACCGTGTTGGTGCTGGGCGGCAGCGGCGATTACCTGGACGTAGCCGACACCGTCATCGCCATGGAAGCCTATCGTCCCCGAGACGTTACCCAACAGGCTCGAGACGTCGCGGCCCGCTTCCCCACCGGTCGAGTGCAGGAGGCCGAAGGGGCCGTTCCCTTGCCAGCCCGTGTACCCGACCCCCGAAGCCTGCATCCGGGCAAGGGCCGTAAGGCCGTGGTGGTCAAGGCCCACGGTCCACATGCCCTGCAACTGGGCAACCGGACCGTTGACCTGAGCGCGGTGGCCCAGTTGGTGGAAACCGCGCAGACCCGAGCCATTGGTCTGGCGCTGGTCTACGCATGGGAACGCTATATGGACGGCCGTCGCACCCTGGCCGAAATCTGGCGCCTGGTAGAGCGGGACCTACAAACCCACGGCCTGGAGGTGCTGTGTCGCACCCCCTATCCCACGGGGGACCTGGCCGCCTTTCGCGGGCTGGAATGGGCCGCGGGCTTGAATCGTCTGCGGGGAATCCGCATGTTGAAGAGAGGATGAAACACAACCGTTGCCTCCCGCGGGTCGAGACAACCCATCCAAACGGGGAGGAATCCAAATGCCCGGCTTTCCAGAAGGGGCTTCCTACGTTCGCCTTGGACGTCGCGAGGCCCTGCGCCTCATGTTGAGTGCTGTGGCTTCTGTGGCCACGCTGCCCTTTTATGCACGTTGGATTGAACCCGGTTGGGTCGAGGTCGTTCACGTGCGCATCCCCCTTCCGGGACTCCCCCGCAACTTCCACGGATTTCGCCTGGTTCACCTGTCGGACCTGCATTTCGACGGGGTTTGGGGCGCGCGTCGGCGGCTGCCCCGCTGGTTGGACCTGGTGGAGGGCCTGCGGCCCCATGCCATCGTGATCACCGGGGATTGGGTGACCGGTCTGGAAGGGCTGCCGGAAATGGAAGCCGCGCTGCCGTGGTTGCGACGGCTTCGCGCGCCCGAAGGGGTGTTCACGGTGTTGGGCAATCACGATTACTGGGCCGATGCGTCCGGGGTCCGGCGCCTACTCGCCCTGGCCGGCATTCGGGAACTGCGCAACCAGGTCCATGTATGGGAACGAGGCCGGAGCCGCCTGGCCCTGGCCGGCGTGGACGACGCCTGGTCGGGGAATCCCGACTGGCAGGCCGTGCGAGAGGCCGTGCCACCGGGCGTACCGGCCATCCTGTTGGTTCACGAGCCGGATTTTGCCGACCATGTGGCCACGTTGGAGGTCTTTGGGCTTCAACTTTCCGGTCATTCCCATGGCGGACAGGTGAAACTCCCCGGCTGGGGCCCGCCCTTTTTGCCTCGCTTTGGACAAAAATATCCAGAAGGCCTGTACCGTATCGGCGGGCTGACCCTGTACACCAACCGGGGATTGGGCGTTGTCCCGCCCCGGATTCGTTTGCTCTGCCGTCCGGAGATAACGCTGGTGGAATTGGTGGGGCAGGCATAATTATGAGGCGCCTCTGGCACCTCACATTCTTCAAACAGCCCCACAAGGGTTATTGTAATTTGGCTTCGAGGTGTTGCAAAATTCGGGCGATGGCAGGAACATAAACCTCTCGAATCCGCTGGAAAATGGTTTCCGCCAGTTCTTCATCGTAGATATGAGAAGTTTGATTGCGATCATCCAGCATGTCCAACAGGATTTCGTCATCCGGAAGTAAGCCCTGGCGAAAAGATTCTTTGATGCACGGTCGTGGTCCTGCACATATCACACCATAGTACTCCAGAATGCGTTTGAGCGTCTTCCACAGCAGTTCGAAGGTAAATTCGAAGCGTTGAATAACCCCATCCCTGTCCAGGGGGTCTTGGGCCTGACGAACGCCTTCTTCCAGACGCTCAAAAGCCTGCCGCAGACGTCGTAGAGCCAGCAGCACTTCCGTCTTCGTGACGCTCATAGAGTACGCTCCCATGCTGACGAATCCAATCGGCCAAAGTTCGGTCCACTTTCTCCAAAAAGACCAGATCCACCGTCCAGATACCGGCCAGCCCATCCAGGGCTTCACGCAGTTTTCGTTCTTCCCGGAACGTAAGCGGACGCGCGCCTTCTACGGCCAGGTCCACATCCGAAAAGTAACGATAACCCCCTCTTGTCCGAGAACCAAACAGATACACCCTCTTGGGGCGGGTCTGTTCGACTAAAAACTGTACCAGCGATTGAAGCCGCTTTTTATCCATTTCTTCAAAACCTGTTTCAGGTAACTCCGGGGCTGCCACTCCTTCGGAATGACAGCCCCGGATTCCTCTCACGCGACCGAATACCCGGCCTTCTGCAAGGCCTCCTTCACCACCCGCACCACGTCGGGGAACTGGTCCAGGCCCAAGCGCTTGAGGGTTTCCAGCGTGGGGATGCCTTCCTTGGTCCATCCCCGCCGCTCATACACCGCGTCCAGAAGTTTTTCGTACTGCTCTTCCCGATGCTTGCGCAGGGCCCGGATTTTCTCCTCCGTGGTCATGCCATCCACGTCGTAACCCAACTCCTTCAATTGCTTGTCATAACGGTCCTGTCGGGACTCGTACTCTTCCACCGTCACCGGCCCCATGGCCCGATAGGGCGGTCGGTCGTGTTCCCGCAGGCCGGAACCGCGGCGGATGTTGAAGATGCGCTGGAAGTTGTAGACTTTCTCGCTCTGACGGATGAGGTCATCGCCCGTGACGGGAATACCCGTGATGCCCTCGTACAGCCAGCAGTAGTTCTCCACGTGCTCGGGCACCTTCTGGGGTTCGGGTTGCAGCGCGTTGTCCGCGGGCTCGATGTCGTTCCAGGGGAGTTTGCACAGGCCGTGGAGGCTGAACCAGGTGCGCCACATGGGGAAGTAGTGCAGGGCCTCGGCCTTGTCCTCAAAGGTGGGAATCTGGTTGTTCACCATGTCCATGAAGATGAGCCAGGCCTCGTCGTGCTGGGCGCCCTTGTTCGCGATGCCGTAGCCACCCTGCTGGGCCAGGGATTCCTTGGTCACGTAGAAGGAGAACTCCATGCCCTTGGCTTCCATGCCGATGTCGTTCATGAAGTCCAGGTCCAGGCCGTAGACCTCGTGGAAGAAGTGCTTCATCCAGCGCACGCCCTGGCCCACAATGAGGCCGAAGCCTTCCCCGCGGGCGATTTGGTGCAGCACTTCCAGCACCGCATCGGCATTGCCCCAGGTGAGGTCCAGGCCGCCCGTGTGTTCCTGGGTCAGCATCCCCCGCTGGTAGAGTTCCATGACAAAGGCCATGGACGCGCCAAAGGAGATGGTGTCGATGCCGTAGGTATCGCAGTAAAAGTTGATTTCCAGCACGGCCATGGGGTCGAAGATGCCCAGGTTCGCCCCCAGGCCGGCCGCGTTCTCGTATTCCGGCCCGTCCACCAGCACCCGGTGCCCCTTGAAGGGACCGGTGCGCAGGAGGAAATTGTCCACACCGTGGGAGCAGGACAGTTGGCATCCATAATGGCACCCGTCGGGCACGCCCTGGGTGAACAGGGACATCCACACGGGCTTGGAAATTTTGGCCGCTTCGGGATGGGAACCGTACTGCCAGTTGTGCACCGGCAGGAGGTCGTAATCGTTCATGATGCTGACCAGGTAGGGCGTGCCCACCTTGCGCATCTGGTTCTGCTTGTCGTCCAGTTCCCAGATTTCCTTGTTAATGCGTCGGCTGGCCTTCTTGATGAGTTCCGGCTTGGCCGGGTTGTTGCTGAAGGTGTTCCATCCCTTCTTGCGTACCACGATGGCCTTGATGCGCTTATCCACGAACACAGTGCCGCTGCCCCCACGCGCGGCCTGCTTGTAGCGTACCTTCTTGCGCTTGGGATCGTACCAGGAAAAGTTGAGCATCCCATACCGGGAATGCTTTGCTCCCGGTCCCGCGGCCACCACGGAGACGCTGCGTTTATCGTTCTCGTCTTCTGCGTACATCTCGGTGAGGATTTCGGCCAGAAGATGGGCATAAGGGGCTTCCAACCAGGCCTGTTCGATGATGACTTTGCCTTCCTCGCCATCAATGACGATGATAACGTCCCGGTCAGCCTTGCCGGTGATTTCCAGAGCATCGAAGCCCGCGCCTTTCAGCAAAGGACCGAACATACCCCCCACATTGCTGTCTACGATGAGACCAGTCAGAGGAGACAGGGTGACGACCGTGGACTTCCCCGTGCCCGCGTAGGAAAGGGTGCCGCAAATGGGCCCGTTGGCAATGATGAGGGGGTTCTCCGGGTCGTCCCACTGGGTATCGTCCTTCACCGCGTTCCAGGCCAGCCACAGGGCAAAGCCTCGCCCTCCAGTGAATACCTCCTTCATCTGTTGAGTGACCGGACGCTCCTCAATGGTCATGGTGTCCAGGTTGATGTGCAGGGTGCGGTTGGCATACCCCCGGTCCACCGGTCGCACCTCGTACCGATACTCGGCCAAAACACGGTGGTGTTCCTTCAACACATCCACGGGAATGAACGTCGTGGCCATACCACGTCCTCCTCGAAGGGTTTTATGACAAGGGGCTTTTGCTAAATTGTACCGGAAAAGCCGGAGTTCCGGGAGGGTATGGAAAAGAAGACCCTTCGCACCCCGAACCGACGGCGGGTGCTCAGAAGGGGAAAGGGGTCTGGGCCATGAGAGGGACCACCATCTCTGGAGGAAACCCAACCCCTCCACCCCATCCCTCCCGATTACCGAGGATATCCGTTCTTCGACTCCATGCCATAGTCCATCGTTCTCGGAGCGGCCAGAAGGCCGCGGCTCACCTTGTCGCTTCGGGTGGGGGATGTTATCCTACCCTTTACGGAGTCGGTTACGGGCACCTGCGGGGAAGGTGATATGGACCCTGTGGAGATGTGGCGTTATCGCCTGCGCTTTCTCTTCTTGCTCATCATCGTCATCACCCTGCCCGGGTATTGTATCGGGTGCTGGGCGGTATGGAACGCGCCGCGTCGGCCGGAGACCACCCCTGTCACCCCCACCGCGACCCCCACGGCCACCTTGACGG
>WFVP01000061.1 GCA_015491595.1 Anaerolineales bacterium | reverse complement strand
GTCTTCATGCATCCTCCTGAGGAGACGAGGGTGGTGCGCCGCGATGCATGCGGATGAGGTACAGGGCCACCGAGGCCGCCACGGCGGCGTTGAGGGAGGCGACCCGTCCGTACATGGGCAGGCGCAGCAACACGTCGCATTTCGCCTTGACCAGGGACCGCAACCCCTCGCCCTCGCTGCCCACCACCAGGGCCAGGGGCTCTTGGGCCCAGGAAGGGTCCCAGGGTTGCGCCTCCGGTCCGGCATCCAGGCCCAGCACCCAGATGCCGGCCTCTTTCAAGCGCTCGATAGCC
This sequence comes from Anaerolineales bacterium, assembly GCA_015491595.1. Classification (GTDB taxonomy): domain Bacteria; phylum Chloroflexota; class Anaerolineae; order Anaerolineales; family DRMV01; genus S139-71. The sequence continues at coordinate 3,611 of WFVP01000061.1, read as the reverse complement.
TGGGCCAGGTTCATGGTCGCCACGGGTAGGTGCTCCGATGCGCCTGCGGAGACATGGACCACCGTAGGTGTGATGCCCGCGCGCTGCCGGTATGGCAGCACCACGCCGTGGATGCTCACGGCCTCCGCGGTGCGCAAGACCGCGCCCACGTTACGAGGGTCCTGAAGGCGGTCAAGCAAGAGGAGGAACGGAGGCTCCCCGCGGGCGCGTGTCTTCTCCAGGAGCACGGGAAAGGCCTCGTAGGGATAGGGCCCGACTTCCAGCAGCACCCCTTGATGATGGTCGTGCCCGATTTGGGCGGTGAGGTCTTCCCGGGGGCGGAATTCGGGCGTGAGGCCTCGCAAGGGTCCCCAATCGTTCACGATTTCGTCCAGGCGCCCGTACAACCGCGCGGATTCCGCCACCCATAGGCGGTAGAAGGGGCGGCGATTGGCCCGCAGGGCCTCGTACACGGCTTGACGGCCATACAGCCATTCCCGCTTGGGGGAGGATGGTCTGGCGCGGTGGCGGTCCATGTGCTGCCGTTTCCTCACGACGGGATTACCCCGGTCTTCGAAAAACACCGCCTCCCCGTAGAGGGAGGCGTCGCCGTCATTATACCGGGTTTAGGCCAATCCCATCCATGGAAGTAGCCATCCCCCGAAGTAGGTGATGGCCAGCATTTTGATGAGCTTGCCCAGGAAGACCCAGAACAGGAAACGGTGCAGCGGCCATCGGGTGGCGCCGGCCAGGATGCCCACGAAGTCGAAGAGGGGGAGGGGAAGGATGGCGGTGATGAGCACGGCCCAGGGACCGTATCGCCGCATAAGGGCCTTTAGGCGCTGGTAGATGCGGTAGTTCTCCACGAAGGCCTGGCCGCTGAACCCCAGAATGTACCCCGAAAGCTCGCCCAGAGCAGCTCCGGCCGCGGCCGCCACCGCGACCCAGAAGGGATGCAGCACCGCGCCCATGGTGAAGGGCAGCACCAGGCCCGGCAGGGGCAGAATTACGGAAGCGTTGGCCGCTAAGGTAAGGAAGAACACGCCGGCATACCCGTAGGGAGCCATGCGCCGGAGGGATTCTTGGAACCACAGCACCAGGAAACTCAGGGCCAGCACCAAAAGAATCCCCAGGACCCGGAGCACCACCTGTTTTCGGGCGTCCTGAGGGGAAGAGGAGGAAGCCCGGGACATGTGCAACGCCTTTCGAAAAATGGAAATCCCTTCTTCCATCGTCGCGGCGGTTCGCGGGGCGGATGTCCGTTATCCTTAACAACCCCGCCCACGAAGCAGAAGTTACGCTTCCTCGCCGCCCCAGCCTTCCAGAATCTCCACGACCCGGGCCAGGAACATGTCCGCGACCGCGCCGTCGATGACGCGGTGGTCGAAGGAAAGGGAGAGGTACACCATGGGGCGAATGGCCAGAACATCCCCCTCCAGTACCACCACCCGCTTCTTGATGGCGCCCACGCCCAGGATGGCCACGTTGGGCTGGTTGATGATGGGGGTGGCGAACAAGGACCCGGTCACGCCGTGGTTGGTGATGGTGAAGGTGCTGCCCGTGATTTCGTCGGGTTGGAGCGCGCCTCGGCGGGCCCGTTCGGCCAGGTCCTGCAAGGCCTGGGCGATGCCTTGCAGGGAGAGGTTCTGGGCGTTCTTGATGACGGGCACGATGAGGCCTTCCTCCCCCAGGCTCACGGCCACGCCGATGTTGACCACCTTGTGCATGAGGAGTCCCTGGTCCGTCCAGGAACTGTTGACGATGGGGTAGGCCTGCAAGGCCCGCACGGCCGCGGCGATGAAGTACGCGGTGTACGTCAGCCGCACGCCCTGGCGGGCGAAGGCCTCTTTGTGCGCGTTCCGGTGGGCCACGATGCGGCTGAGGTCGGCTTCCATGACCGTGGTGGCATGGGGCGCGACCCGTTTCGAGTAGACCATGTGCTCGGCGATGCGGCGGCGCATGGTGGTCAACGGCACCAGCTCGTCGCCCGGCAGCGGGGTGATGGGTTTGGGCGCGACTCCGGCCTCGGGCGCGGTGACGGTCAGGGTCTCCGGCAGGGCCGCAGGTGCCGGAGGCGCCGGGGTGGGAGCTTCCACAGCGGGCGCGGCTTCGGCCGCGGGCGCGGGTGCTGCCGCGGGCGCGGCGGCCCGTTGTTCCAGGAAGGCCAGGACGTCCTGCTTCGTGATGCGCCCGTGCAGGCCGGTGCCCTTGACCTGGCGCAAATCAATGCCGTGCTCGTTGGCCAGCTTGGCCACCAGGGGGGAAATCCACCCCAGTTCCGGATGGCGACCGGGACGCCATCGCGCAGGCGCGGCAGAGGCCGTGGTGGGTGCGGCGGCGACGGGAGCCGTCGGTGCCGTGGCCGCGGCTTCCACCGGCGCGGGGGCTTCCGGCACCGCGGTTGGTTCAGGCGCCCCTTCCCCGACTTCCTCCTCCACGCCCAGAAGGGCCAGGACGGTGTCCACCGGAACGGTCTGGCCCTCGGGTACGAGGATTTTGAGCAGCACCCCGTCCACCGGCGCGGGAATTTCGGTGTCCACTTTATCCGTGCTGACTTCCACGATGGGTTCGCCCTCTTCTACCGGCTCGCCTTCTTGCTTCAGCCACCGGGAGACCGTGGCTTCAATGACGCCTTCACCCAGACGGGGCATACGGAATTCCACGGGCATGGAAGAACCTCCTGAACAGGCTGGCGGTTGTGTCCACACGGAGTGCAAAGGCGCTTCTATTGTACCTAACTCCGTTCCCCCTCCGCCGTTGCTCCCGGGGGATTACGCCCCGACTGCCGTCGTCTTCCGAGACGCGAGAGGCATGGGCGTCCGACAAAACCCGGACAAACCTCACGAAAACTCCATTGGGCGCGCCTTCAGATGTCGTTACAATTGAACCAGTACCATCGCCAGGAGGTGAACATGCAATCCCGTCCCACATGGATTCGAGTTTTGGAAATCGTGGCCGTGGTGACTTTGCTCGCGGCTCTGGGCATGGTCTTCTTCTACGCGCCCATGGAACGGGTCATGGGCCAGGTGCAGCGGGTGTTCTATTTCCACGTGGCCTCCAACTGGATTGGCATGTTGAGCTTCGCCATTGCCGCCCTCACGGGCATCGCGTATCTCATCTCCCGCAAGGAAAAATGGGACCGCCTGCAGGTGGCCGCGGTGGAACTGGGGCTGGCCTTTTCCATCATGGGCATCATTTCCGGCTCCATCTGGGCCCGCCCCATCTGGAACACCTGGTGGACCTGGGACCCGCGCCTGGTCAGCGTGACCATCATGGTGTTGGTGTACTTCGCCTACCTGATGTTGCGACAAGGCATCGAGGACCCGGAGCGGCGGGCACGGTTCGCCGCGGTCTACGCGGTGCTGGGGTTCCTCAGCGTGCCCCTGACCTTCTTCTCCATCCGGTTGTTCCGCACCATTCACCCGCAGGTGATTGGGAAAAGCGGACCCGGTGCCCAGGGTACCTTCGACATGACGCCCGAGATGGTCCACACCCTGATTTTCAGCGTGGTGACCTATACGATTCTGTACGTGGTGCTCCTGTGGCACCGGAATCGCCTGGAGGGCCTGCGTCGTGAAATCGAGCGGCGGAAGGCCCGCCTCGAGTCCCTGCATTAACGGAGGAGGTCTGTC
>WFVP01000060.1 GCA_015491595.1 Anaerolineales bacterium | reverse complement strand
CTTCTTAAGCTTCTGTCGGGCTTCATCCTGGAAGACAACCTGTTTGGCGGCCATGGTTTCACCTCCTCAGTTTAGGGTCGATGGTTGATGGTCCTTCGTCGAAGGCGCTCAGGGAAGGGATTACTCCTTGCGTTCCACAATGGCCAAGATGTCGCTCTCCCGTAGAATCAGGAGCTTCTCGCCGTCCACCTTGACCTCGGTGCCCGCATACTTGGCGAAGATGACGCGGTCGCCCACCTTCACCTCCAGCGGAATGCGGGTCTTGCCGTCCTCGGCCCATTCACCGGGCCCCACTGCCAACACTTCGCCCTCCTGAGGCTTTTCCTTGGCGGTCTCCGGCAACACCAAACCCGAAGGCGTGCGCTCTTCCTGCTCGATGGGCTTGACCACCACACGATTCCCTAAAGGGCGCAGTTCGGTCGCCATGGCTTGCCTCCTCATGTACGTAGGGATTTAGCACTCAAGACCCTGGAGTGCTAAACGGGAATCCGGCCCTCATCTTAACCAGCCCCCGCCAAGGGTGTCAAGGTATCCTCCGAAGGTTCTTACGAATCTCTTACAAGCGAACAGTGAACAGCGGACAGCAGGCAGCAGGCAGCAGGCAGCAGACAGCGGACGGCGGGCAGCGGACATCCTATGGTATGCTACAAATGGTCAACCCTTCCATATCCCTCCACGGAGGTGGTCATCATGGAACTGCGAAATGTACCCGGACCCAAGGCGCAGGCGATTATCGAAAGGGACGCCCGGGTGATTTCGCCGTCGTATCCCAGGCCCTATGGCTTCGTTATGAGCCACGGTCAGGGCGCCTACGCCTGGGACGTAGACGGCAATCGGTACCTGGACTTCATTGCGGGCATCGCCGTCCTCACCACCGGACACGCGCATCCGAAAGTCGTGCAGGCCATCACCCAACAGGCTCAGAAATTCGTCCACATCTCCTCCGACTACTACCACGAGGTATGGGTACAGGCCGCGGAGAAAATCGCCAGCATTGCGCCCTTTCAGGAACCGGCCCAGGTGTTCATGACGAATTCGGGCACCGAGAGCGTGGAAGCAGCCATCAAACTGGCCCGGCACCATACCAACCGCAAGTTCTTCATCGGGTTCCTGGGCGGCTTCCACGGCCGCACCCTGGGGTCCCTGGCCTTTACCGCGCGCAAACCCGTGTTCCGGCAGCGCTTCTTCCCCTGGATGCCTGGCGTGGTCCACGTGCCCTACCCCAATCCCTATCGTCCCGTCTTCGAAACCCGGCCCGGCGAGGACCAGGGGCGGGCGGTGGTGCGATACATCGAGGATTACATCCTCAAATACCTCCTTCCTCCCGACGAGGTCGCGGGCATCCTGGTGGAGCCCATCCAGGGCGAAGGCGGGTACATCGTCCCGCCCGACGACTTCTTCCCCGCGTTACGGGAACTCTGCGACCGCTACGGCATCCTGCTGGTGGTGGACGAGGTGCAGACGGGGGTGGGTCGCACGGGCAAATGGTGGGCCATCCAGCACTGGGGCGTGGAACCCGATATCGTGGCCTCGGCCAAAGGGCTGGCCTCGGGAGTGCCTTTCGGGGCCATCATCGCCCGCAAGTCCGTCATGACCTGGCCTCCAGGCGCGCACGGCAACACTTACGGCGGCAATCCCCTGGCCTGCGCGGCCTGCCTGGTCACCTTAGACATGGTGGAACAGGAACTCATGGAGAACGCGGCCCGCGTGGGCGCGTATGCCCTGGACGGCCTGCGCCGGTTGATGCAAAAGCACCGGGTCATCGGTCACGTGCGGGGCAAGGGCCTGATGCTGGCCATGGAATTCGTCCGGGACCGGGAGACCAAGGAACCCTTCCCCGAGTTCCGGGACCAGGTAGAGCTGTACGCCTTCCGGCTGGGCCTGCTCACCATGGGTTCGGGGGACAGCGTCCTGCGCATGGCCCCGCCCCTCATCATCACCGAAAAAGAAGTCGACGAGGCTCTGGAGATTCTGGACCACGCCATCACCCTGGTGGAAAAGGAGATGGCGCTTTAAGGCAACGCGTGTTGGCGAGGCGGCTTTGCCGCCTCGTCAACTTGTTTCCCCATCTTATCACCCTCAATAGACTCAAGTTGTTGTATCCTTGGGGGTAGGAAAATTCTCTCTGGTGCGAAAGGATGGCCAAGAGAAAGCATTGGTTGGCTCATCTCAATATCTCGGCTGAAGAGTTGGCCCAATTCCGAGCCACAGCCCAACGTCGAGAAGTTGCCCGACACCAGGAACGAGTGAAGCGTCAGAAACGGGCCTGGGAAGTGGCACGACAGGCGGCTACAATGCTCCGGAAAACCTTTGGGGCTACACGAGTCGTGGTCTTTGGTTCCCTGGTCCATCCCGAATGGACGTTTGGTGAGCGTTCGGACATCGACCTTGCTGCCTGGAATGTGCAAGATTACTTCTTGGCTGTGGCCCGACTACAGGACTTAGATCCCAATTTCAACATCGACCTCATTGCCATGCCTCATTGCCACCCACGGTTACGCAAACACATTGAGCGTGAGGGGGTGGATATATGACCAACCGGGCATATTTGGCTTTAGCAGGACGTATCCGCCAAGAAATGGAGGAGTTGCAACAGGTTGCCCAACGAATACAGCGTTTTTGGAAACAAGCCCGACGTTCTGGTGACGATGCATATGTAGATGCCACGGCTCTCAATTTGCATGGTTTTTACGCAGGGTTGGAGCGCCTTTTCGAACGCATCGCCTTAGAAGCGGATTTCTTGGAGCACGTGGGAGGTCCGCCTGAATAGGGAAAGTTCCATGCTCCCTGATTTTCGCCTTCACCACCGCGAATACATCAACGAAATCCTGCGGGCCATTCTGCAGGAACTGGACCTGGAACGGCTGCTTACCCGGCTCATCGAGGCCACGGTGACCATCCTGGCGGGCCGGGCCGGTGTCATTTTGCTCCGGGAAGAAACAGGATGGTCGGTGGCCGCGGTCTACGGCCTGCCAGCGTCCTTGGTGCGCCACATCGAATCCCTCATGGAAGACGTCCCCCGGCATGAGGTGGACCCGGTACGATTCGAAGTCCCCCAGGTGTTGCGACGTCTGGAGTGGCTGATGCAAATCGCCCATTTGGGCTTGCAACAGGGCGTGGGCATTCCCCTGGTCGCCCGGGAAGAGCTCCTGGGGTTGATTTACGTGTACCGCAACT
>WFVP01000059.1 GCA_015491595.1 Anaerolineales bacterium | reverse complement strand
GTCAGAGCGATGAGGCCCTGTTCCGGCGGCTGTTCCCGGTCAAGAACGGACGACGCCAGATTCCCCGGGGCTACCGTTATCGCATGGAAAAGCTGGGCATCAAACCCGAGGACCTGGAGAACTTGCCCCTCGAGAAGCTCCGCAAGCTGGTGCGGCTGAACGTGGACCCGGATACCATTACCATCCGTCGGGTGGTGGATGTGAACGACCGGCTGTTGCGGGAAATCGAAATCGGTCTGGGTCCGGATGAGCACGGCTTCACCCGTCGCACCGGTTTTGACATCAGCGTGGCCAGCGAAATCATGGCCATCCTGGCTCTGACGACCGGTCTCAAGGACATGCGGGAGCGGCTGGGGCGCATGGTCATCGCGTTGAGTCGGGATGGTGAGCCCATTACCGCCGAGGACCTGGGGATTGCCGGCGCCCTCACCGCGCTCATGAAGGATGCCATCAAGCCCAACCTGATGCAGACCCTGGAGGGCACCCCGGTGTTCGTCCACGCCGGGCCCTTCGCCAACATCGCCCACGGCAACAGTTCCATCGTGGCCGACCTCATCGCGCTCAAACTCGCGGACTACGTGGTGACCGAAGCGGGCTTTGGCGCGGACATCGGCTTCGAGAAGTTCGTGCACATCAAGTGCCGCTACTCCGGTCTGAAGCCCGACGTCGCGGTGCTGGTCGTCACCGTGCGGGCCTTGAAGATGCACGGCGGCGGTCCCAAGGTCACCCCTGGCAAGCCCCTGGACCCCGCTTACACCGAAGAAAACCTGGAGTTGCTCCGGGCCGGGTTGCCCAATCTGATTCACCACATCAACATCGTGCGGAAGGTGGGCATCCCCGTGGTGGTGGCCATCAACGCCTTTGACACGGACACCCCCGCGGAGCATGAGCTGATTCGTCAGGCCGCGCTGGAGGCCGGCGCCTTCGACGCGGTGGTTTCCCGCCACTGGAAACTGGGCGGCGAGGGCGCGGTGGCTTTGGCCCAGGCCGTCATCCGGGCTGCGGAGCAACCTAATCAGTTCCGCTTCCTCTACGACCTGGAGATGCCCCTCAAGGAGAAAATCGAGGTCATTGCCCGGGAGGTGTACGGCGCCGACGGGGTGGACTTCGAGCCCCAGGCGGAGGAGAAGCTGGCCGAGTACGAGCGTCTGGGGTATGGCCACCTGCCCGTATGCATTGCCAAGACCCATCTGAGCCTGAGCCATGACCCCAACCTGAAAGGCGCGCCCAAGGGCTTCCGCCTGCCCATTCGGGACGTGCGGCTTTCTGCGGGCGCGGGCTTCGTGTATCCGCTGGCCGGACCGATTCGCACCATGCCGGGTCTGCCCACCCGTCCGGCCTACATGGACGTGGACGTAGACCTGGAGACGGGTCGGGTCATCGGCCTGTTCTGACCAACCGTAGAGGGCCCGGAGTCCTGGAGACGCGAAAAGGAGCGGCCGATAATACCAAGGCCGCTCCTTTCGTTTTCAGGGGAGATGTCAGGCGGCAGGGTTACGGTATACCGCCGCCTCCACCACCCGGTCCCATGCCGCCGCCGGAACCCGAGCCGGGGCCCATGCTGTTACCCGGCCCCATGCCCGGCGTACCTATGGGCATGGGCGTCATGGTCGCCTGGGGGGCCATAGGACCCTGGGGCGTCATGGTACCCTGGGGGCCCATCGGACCTTGAGGACCCATGGGGCCCTGAGGGGTCATGGTGCCCTGTTGCGGACCCATGGGGCCTTGGGGACCCATAGGACCCTGAGGGGTCATGGTGCCCTGCTGCGGGCCCATGGGACCCTGGGGGCCCATCGGCCCCTGCGGGCCTTGCTGCTGGCGGAACTGGTGGGCCCATTGGGCCATCTCCTGGGTCCGCTCCCAGGCCCGCTGCATCAAGCCGAAGGCTTCCGCGGGCACCTGGTGTTGCTCCATGGCTTGCTGCAGCAGTTGCAGCCGCTCTTGATGCTGTTGGACCCGTTGCTCCACCAGGGCCCAGACTTCAGGGTCGGCCTGGGACACCTCCTGGGCCAATTGGAGGGCTCGCTGGAGCCGGGTTTCGTAGTTGGCCAGGGCCCGGTTCAGGCCTTGCAGCCGGCCTTCCTGGGCCATTTGTTGGGCCTCCTCCAGTCGCCGCTGGGCGAATTCCAGCAGCAACGCCACATCTTCCTCGGGCGGCGCGAAGAGCAGTTGCGCGTCCTCCAGGGCCAGCTTCACGGTGTACAGGGGCTCATCGGGCAGAGCGTCCGTTGACGCATAGACCACGCCCCCACCGGAAATCAAAGCCAGTACGGCGAATATCAACGCCCACATCATGGCGAACCTCCTCGTGTGCAAAGTTTGGAAGGTTTTTTTCTTCCACCCCCACAAACGAGAAGGTCCGCCAGACGTTACAGACGGAACCAGCCCCGGTTGCGCGCTTCGCGAGGCGTTGCGCACATGCTGCAGCAGACGGGCCTTGGCCGTGGCCCGAAAGACCGGGTCGGGGCGCACGGGTTCTTGCCTCTGTACCCAGAGGGCCGCGCGCAATAAGGGCTCCAGGCGCTGGCGGTGCTCCGGATATTGCTCCAGGCACTCCTCCAGGGTCCGCCGGCCCTTGCGTATATCGTCCAGGCATTGCGCCAGCAGGTCTTCGAAGGTCGGTTGGGTCACGGTTGCTCCCTCCGTTCCCGAGGTCGTTCCTGATCTTCCAGCCACTCCCGTAGGCGTTGCAGCGCACGATGTTGCAACACCCGCACGTGTCCTTCCTGCAGCCCCAGGAGTTCCGCCACTTCTCGATGGGAAAGGCCGTGAATGAAGCGGTACACCACCACGTCCCGCAAGCGGTCCGGCAACTGGGCCAGAGCCTGAGAGAGTTGCTCCCGCTCCTCGGTGTGCAGGAGGGCAGCTTCGGGGTCGGGCTCCGACGCCGGACGGGAGGCGGCGGCTTCCAGCGGGGCCTGCTCTCGCCGGGTTCGGTGGCGGTCAATCCACAGATGGCGCGCGATGCGCAGCAACCAGGCCTTAAGGTTCAACCGTTCGTCCGCACGCAGGCCCTTCAGCCCGTGCCACGCTTTAAGGAAGGTGGCTTCCGTCAGGTCCTCGGCCTCATCCCGCTGGAAGAGGCGGTAGTAGAAAAAACGATACACATCGTCCACGTAGCGTTCGTAAATCATGCCAAAGGCAGCGGCATCACCCTGTTGGGCTCGACGCACCAATTCGTCATCGGGTATCCATGAGTTCATGGCTCACTCTTCAAAACGAAGGGTGGGTGGAAACGTTACATCCGCCGCTTGAGGGTCAGAGGGGGTCGGTCGCAGACCGCGCGCCCATGGCCAGCCCCGAAATCCATCCGTACACCACCCATTGGTGGGGCAGGGAGAAGGAATCGAAGGCGATGCTGGAGGCGAAGACCGCGGCCATGGCCAACAGCAGACACCATCCCCACGCCCGCCGGCGGCTTTCCGCATGAAGGGTCATCTCCAGGGCCAATCCCACCAGGCCCAGCTGGAAGGCCAGGAAGGTCCACAGACCCACCCAGCCGGTTTCGGCGAGCAGGCGGAGGTAGAGGTGGCGGATGTGCATCATGGGCTCTCCGCTGCCCCCAGGGAGGACGCTGTCGTAGAACCAATACGAGAGTTCACCGCCGGGGACCGCTTCTTCCAGGTAGAAGGGAGCCAGCCCCAGACCCACGCCCAGGACCGGATGCCCTTCGTACACCCGGTAGCCGTATTGCCATTCCCCCCATCGGCTTCCGGCCAGAATGCGGACGACGGTGAGCAAGGAGGCCTCGTCGGCCCGTTGTCGCAGGCGGGCCTGGAGCTTGGTGAAGTGTTCGAACACGTATTGGTTCCATCGGTAGATGCCCCACAGGGCCGCCGCGGCGAACAGGGTCAGGGCGGCGCCTCCCACGACCACGTGGAGGACCCGCTTCCCCCACGAGCCCCTGCCCCAGGTCAGAGCGCGCAACACCAGGGTGACGGTAGTCAGGAACAGAAAAATGCCCAGGCCCGAACGGGAGAAGGTGAACAGGAGCAGCCCCGTCATCCAGGCCAGGAGCAGGGTTTCCCCCTGGAGCGGGCCTTTGCGCCAGGGAAAGACGGTGGTCCCCGTCAGGACGCTGCCCCAGAGCCAGGGGTAGAAGAGGATGAGGGACTGGATGGCGAACCAGCTGGGTTCGTAGGTGACCCCGGAGACCCGACGGAATTGCAGGGGTCGGGTACCAATCCAGGCGCGATGGATGCGGTTCAGGGTTTCCCACAATGTCACGTCGTCTCGCACGATGTACAGCACCTGCAAGGAGCCCCATAGGAGGCTCAGGGCCAGGGCCGCGTAAAGCCAGCGCAGGGACGCTTTCGCCCGCTGGGGATGCCGCTGGAGGTAGACCCAGGTCACCAGGTAGAACCCCGAGCCGACGGCCAGGGTCATGAAACCGCGCACGACGCGCCGGGAGGGCAAGAAGCCCTGTTCCGGGGTGGGGAGCAGAGTCAGGCCCCACAGGGAGGCAAAGAGGGCGACCAGCCAGAAGGCCAACAGCGCCGGGAAGGGCCGGGGCCAGGGAAGGCGCCAGATGAAGGGGAGCACTTCCAGGAAGAAGAGTCCCATCATGGGAAGGACGGCCAGGGGACGCACCACCGCGCGCCCGCCGATGACTTCAGGGAGCAAGGGAGAGCTCTCGAAGGGCAGGCTGAGCAGGAAGGCCGCCCATAAGAGGTGGACCAGATGCGTTCGGGCCCGATGGAGCCACGACCACGCGGCGCGTCGGGTCATGGGAGGCGCCTCCCGGGGAAGGTGCTCCGGCCCAACACATAGAGCAGGCCCAGGACCAGCCCCCCGGCCAGGCCCAGCAGGGCCCCGGCAGCGGGCGCGGGCACGCCGTAGACCTGCGCGGGCCCTTCTACGGCCATGTCCAGCGGAGTCCACAGGGTGATGGCCGTCTTTTCCAGGGCTTCCTGTTGCTGGCGGGCGTACGCCAGCATCTGGGCCGTGTTTTCTTCCTGGGCCGCTTCCAGCCACGCAATGACTTGAGGGAGACGAGGCTGCACCCAGACCTCAACCCACTGGAGGTAAGCCCGGCGGGGGCTCTCTGGAGGAGGCGCCATACCCAGGATGTCGCGGCCGTTGAGGGTCTGGGCGAAGGCGGCCCAGAAGAGCACCACCTGCCGTTCCGCCGGGGAAAGGGGTTCGTCCCCCGGCAGGCCGGCCTGTTCCTCGCGCCAGGCGGCGAAGAACTCTTGCGCCCGTCGGGCGCCT
>WFVP01000058.1 GCA_015491595.1 Anaerolineales bacterium | reverse complement strand
GCGGTGGGACCACGGGCCTCCCCAAGGGTGCCGTGCTCTCCTATCGTGCCATCATGGCCAACGCGGTGAACACCGTGATTTCCTGGGGGCTTTCGTGCGAGGATGCCACCATTCTCAACGCGCCCCTCTTCCACACCGGGGGGCTTAACGTCTTCACCGCGCCCCTGGTGTACATCGGGGGGACCAGCGTGGTCTGTCGGGAATTCGACGTGGAGCAGACCTTCGATTGGCTGGAAAGCGGTCGCGTGACCGTGTATTTCGGCGTGCCGACCATGTTCATCATGATGCAAAATCACCCCCGTTGGGAAAAGGCCGATTTCCGCCATCTCCGGTTCATCATCAGCGGAGGCGCGCCCTGTCCCCTGCCCGTTTTCGAACGTTTCTGGGCCAAAGGGGTGGATTTCAAAACCGGCTACGGCCTGACCGAGGCCGGTCCCAATACCTTCTGGCTGCCGGCCGAACAGGTACGGGACAAGCCCGGCGCGGTGGGCTATCCCCTGTTCCACGTGGAGGTGCGGGTGGTGGATGAGCACGACCGCGACCTGCCTCCCGGTGAGGTGGGGGAACTGCTCATTCGCGGTCCCCACCTGTTCTCCGGTTACTGGCGGCGTCCTGAGGCCACGGCCCAGGCCATGCGAGGGGGCTGGCTGCACACGGGCGACCTGGCTTCGTATGACGAAGATGGTTGCTTCACCATCAAGGGCCGCCGAAAGGACATGTTCATCAGCGGCGGGGAGAATGTGTATCCGGCGGAAATCGAGTCCGTGTTGCACGGTCATCCCGCGGTGGCTGAAGCCGCGGTGGTGGGCGTGCCCCATCCCAAGTGGGGTGAGGTAGGGTGGGCCGCGGTGGTCGTGCGTCCCGGCGCACGGCTCTCGGCCCAGGAACTGGAAGCCTACTGCCGGGAGCGCCTGGCCGGGTACAAAATCCCCAAGCGCTTCTTCTTTGTGGACCATCTTCCCAAAACCGGGGCCAACAAAGTGGACAAACGGGCCTTACGGGAACGGCTGTTCCAGCAGGCCTCGCCTTCCTCGACAACATCCGGCGATGCGTGACCAACACAAGTGGGGGAACATCGTCCGTCCAGAAGCAGGAGGTGGACCATGCCGACGGTGGAAGCCAATGGCATACGCATTGGGTACGAAATTCGGGGTCAGGGACATCCTCTGCTCCTCATTGCGGGCGTGGGATATTCCCGCTGGTTCTGGAACCGCTTGATTCCCTTGCTGGAAGACCGCTACCAAATCATCGCCATGGACAATCGGGGCGCGGGGGAGAGTGACAAACCGCCCGGCCCCTATACCGTCCCCATGATGGCTGCGGACACGGCGGGCCTTTTGGACGCTTTAGGGATTCAAGGCGCATACGTCATGGGCCATTCCCTGGGAGGCTTCATTGCCCAGGAACTGGCCATCTCGCGTCCTGACCTGGTGGCGAAATTGGTTTTGGCCAGCACCAACCACGGAGGCATGAAGGTCATCCCCATCACCCAGGAAGCCCTGGAAGTGATGACGCGACGGGAGGGGGACCCGCTGGACCTCATTCGCCGGGGCATTGAGGTTGCCTGTGCTCCGGGGTTCGCGGCGCGTCATCCCGACCTGGTCCAGGACCTCATCGCCTATCGCTTGGGGAACCCCGTGCCGCCGGACGCGTATCAGGCCCAAGTCATGGCCGGTATGGGGATGGCGGCCCTGACCGACGAAGAAGTGGACCGCCGTATGGCCGCGCTGACCATGCCCGTCCTCATCCTCACCGGCGACCAGGACAAAGTGGTGCCACCGGGCAACGCCGACCTCATGGCCCGCAAAATCCCCCATGCCCAGGTGAAAATCATCCCCAATACCGGGCATTTGTTCCCCTTTGAGGACCCCCTTACCACCGCGGCGATTTTGAAGGAGTTCTTGGGGTGAGGGACCTGAAAAGGAGCGGGAGGATGACGAAACGCCACCCCATCATCGTCAGTACCGGGAGTTACGTTCCCGAGCGTGTGGTGACCAACGAGGAGGTGGATGCCCTGTTGGGTGAGTCCACCGCCCAGTGGTTGGTGGAAAACGTTGGGATTCGGGAACGTCGGTGGATGACCGAAGGACAGACCACCTCAGATTTGATTGTGGAAGCCTGTCGTCGGGCTTTGGATAAGGCGGGCGTGCGTCCTGAGGAGGTCGATTTGCTCATCGTCTCCACGGACACCCCGGATTATCTTTCGCCTTCGACCGCGGTGGTGGTGCAACACAAACTGGGGGCGGTCCATGCGGGGTGTTACGACGTCAACAGCGCGTGCGCGGGATGGGTCACCGCCCTGGACCAGGGGGCGCGTTACCTCATGACCGAGCCCGGAATGCGCTATGTGCTGGTGGCCGGGGGCTATGGGATGAGCCGTTTCCTCAATTTGAAGGACAAGTACACGGCGAATCTGTTCGCGGATGGCGCGGGCGCGGCGTTGCTCACCGTGGGGGAGGAACCCGGCTTTTTGGCCACCACCCTCAAGGCCATGGGCGAATTTCACGACGCCCTGGGCATCTACACCGGAGGGGCCTTTCGCCCCTGCACCCCGGAGAACCTGGCCCGATATGGACCTCCTCACGTTCAGTTCGTGCGCAAGTTCCCCAAGACCTTCAACCTGGAGCACTGGCCGCCGTTGATTCACGAAACCCTGGCCAAAGCCGGCCTGACGGTGGACGATGTCTCCCTGTTCCTGTTCACCCAACTCAACTTGCGCACCATTGAGGCGGTGATGGCCCGCCTGGGTCAACCCATGAGCAAAACCCATTGGGTCATGGATAAGTGGGGTTACACCGGCTCGCCTTGTGTGGTCATGGCCCTGGACGATGCCATCCAGCAGGGGAAAGGCCCCAGGCCCGGTGATGTGGTGCTCTTCTGTACATCCGGCGGTGGGATTTCCTTCGCCGTGAGCGTGTGGCGCTGGACCCAGTAGGGGAGGTTGGGAGCCATGTATATCGGGGATTACCTGGCCCGCAGGGCCCTCTATACACCTGAGAAAGAGGGGTTTGTGGATTTCGGGAAAACCCCGGCTTTGCGTTTGACCTACGCTCAGGCCAATGAGCGAGCGAACCGTTTGGCGCATTTTCTGCGTCAACAGGGGGTGGGTTACCGGGACCGGGTGGCCATTCTGGCGCGGGACGGCATCGAGCATCTGGACCTCTTCTTTGCGTGCAGCAAACTGGGCGCCATCCACGTACCCTTCAACTGGCGCTTGCATCCTCGCGAGAACGCCGCGCTTATGCGCCTGGTCACGCCCCGGGGACTGTTCTTCTCGGGCGAGTTCGCCCCGCAAGTGGCGGAGATGCGGCGGCTGCTTCAGGAAACAGGTCATGCACCCGTGTTCTTCGTTCATCTGGATGAGCCGGGCTTGGAGGACAGCGTGGCCTACGCCAGGGTGCTCGAGGAGAGTCCTCCGGAGCCGGTAACCTATGAAGCCCTGGAAGCCGAGGACATCGCGGCCCTCCTCTTCACTGGGGGAACCACCGGCCTTCCCAAGGCGGCCATGATTTCCCATCGCATGATGGCCTGGAATACCCTGAACACCATCGTCCACGACCTGCACCACGATGATGTGTACCTGAACGTCTTTCCCCTCTTCCACACCGGAGGTCTGTTCGTTTACACCCTGCCCAATGTCATCCTGGGTGGAACCACGCTGTTGGTGCGGCAATTCGACCCGCAGCAGGTGCTGACCCTCATTGAAACGGAAAGGGTGACCGTGTTTGCTGGAGTGCCCACAATGTACCAGATGCTCACTCAGGCCCCGAACTGGAATGAGGCGGACCTTTCCTCGTTGCGTTTCTGCACCGCTGGCGGGGCCCCCTTGCCCGTGCCCCTGGTGGAGCAATACGCGCGGGAGAAGGGCGTGCGCTTCAAACAGGGTTTTGGGATGACGGAGTTCGGTCCCGGCATCTTTGCCCTGGCTCCAGAGGATGCCATTCGCAAGGCCGGGTCCATTGGACGGCCCAACTTCTACATCGAGGCCCGCATTGTGGATGAGGAAGGTCGGTTCCTGGGCCCCAACCAGGTGGGGGAACTCGTGCTCAAAGGCCCTTCTATGTGCTCGGGCTACTGGAACAACCCCCAGGCGTGGGAGGAGGTCCTGGACGTCCGAGGTTTCTTCCACACGGGCGATCTGGCCCGCTACGACGAAGAAGGTTATTTCTACATCGTGGACCGCAAGAAGGACATGTTCATCAGCGGTGGCGAGAACGTATATCCCGTGGAAATCGAGCGGGCCCTGTACGAACATCCCGCGGTGCACATGTGCGCGGTGGTCGGAGTGCCGGACCCTAAATGGGGGGAGGTCGGTGTGGCCTTTGTGGTGTGCAAGCCGGGCATCTCGGTGACGGAGGAGGAACTGCGGGCGTTTCTGCGCCAACGGCTGGCCCGGTTCAAAGTGCCCAAGCGCGTGGTGTTTGTGGATGCCCTTCCCCTTTCGGGTGTGGGGAAGGTGCTCAAGCGGGAGCTCCGGCGTCGGTGGATGGAAGGCGCCTTTGGGGAGCGCACGTCATAGGCCCCGGTAACTGGGGTGTAACCGCGGCTGCCCATAATACGGACATCCTGCATACCCACAGGGTGCAAGCAACAGCGCCCTTGGCGGGCGTCAACATCGCCCGCAGTCCATTGCAAAAGGAGGAGAAGTGATGACACGCATAGGTGTTCGTTGGAAAAGGTGGTCCCTTTTGGGGTTCATCCTTGTGCTGGCTTTGGGGGTGAGCGCCTGCCAGCAGAAGACGTCGACCCCAACCCAAGCCCCCGTTGAAAAGCCTACCGAGGCCGCGCCCACCGAGGCGCCCACCGAAGCGCCCACACCTGAACCCACGGCCACCCCGGCCGCGGCTGCAGAGCCTATCAAGATTGGTGTGCTGTCCGACCTGAGCGGCCCTCTGGCTCTGTTCGGGAATGAGATGTGGGAGGGCCTGCAGATTGGCTTCGACTATGCCACGGGCGGCACCATGACCGTGGCCGGACGCCCTATTGAGCTCATCATCAAGGACGACACCAGCGATGTGGAAGCCGGTACCGCAGCGGCCCGGGAGCTCATCGAATCGGAAGGTGTGGACATCCTCATTGGCAACACGAGTTCTGCGGTGGCCCTGCAGGTTCAGAACATTGCGGATGAGTACGGCGTGGTGTACTTCGCGGCGCCCGCGGCTTCCCCCGATATCACCGGGAAGAACTGGAATCCCCACACCTTCCGGGTCTGCCGCAACGCCGCTCAAGATGCCCTGACCATCGCGGGTTGGGCCTTGCAAAACGTGGGCCAGCACTACATGATTCTGGCCGAGGACTATGCCTTTGGTCAGGCTACGGCCGCGGCCTTCAAGGCCACCTTCGAGGCCCTGGGTGCCCAGGTGGACGAGCCCATCTTCGCGCCTTCGGATACCACGGACTTCACCCCCTACATCCAGAAAATCCTGGAAACCCAACCCGATGGGCTCATCCTCATTTGGGCCAGCAACGCCTCGGCCAAAATCCTCTTTGACCAGCTCACCACCCAGGGCGTCACCGGCAACATCCCCTTCATCACGGGCTTCTCATCCAACGACCTGACCAAGCTCCTGGACCCGGGCATGGTGGGGGCGGTGGGCCTCATCGTCTACCACTACACCCTGCCCAAGACCGAGGCCAACGATTACCTGGTGGAGCAGTACCAGAAGCGCTTCCAGAAGTATCCCGATTTGTTCAGCGAGTGTGGATTTGCCACGGCCCAGGCGGTGGTGGCGGCCCTCACCCAAACAGGAGGGGACCCCACGGATACCGCCCTCATCCCGGTCCTGGAGGGGCTTTCCTTTGAGGGTCCCAAAGGCACGTACACCATTCGTCCGGAAGACCATCAGGCCCTGGCCCCCATGTATGTGGTACGCTTGATTAGCGTGGATGACCCGGAGGAACGGTTCTTCGAGTTGGTGCAGGAGGTGCCTGCGGACCAAGTGGCGCCGCCCTGTGTCGCTCCCAATTGTCCATAAACACCCCCGGTCCGGGGAGGGGACCCTGGGTTCCTTCCCCGGACCCTGGATTTGGCCAGCGAGATGACGGACCTGGTTTTGGAAACCCACGACCTGAGCAAGCACTTCGGGGGGCTCAAGGCAGTGGACGGCGTCCATTTGCAGGTGCGCCGGGGCACGTTGCACGCCATCATCGGACCGAATGGCGCGGGCAAGACCACGTTGCTCAATCTGGTGTGTGGCAACCTGTCCCCCACACGGGGCCGGGTGTTCTTCCAGGGCCAGGACATCACCGGATGGCCACCTCATAGAATCGCCCACCTGGGTATTGGGCGCACCTTCCAAATCACCCAGTTCTTTCCCACCCTCACGGTGCTGGAGCACGTGCGATTGGCTGCCCAGGCGAAATCTTCGGTGAACTGGCGCTTCTGGCAGGATGTGCGCGCGTTTCCAGGCCTGACCCGGCGGGCCGAAGCGGCCCTGGAACGGGTGGGCTTGCTGGCCCAGGCACACATGCCGGTGGCAGCCCTGTCCCATGGCGACAAACGTCGTCTGGAACTGGCCATGGCCCTGGTGCAGGAGCCGGACCTCTTACTGCTGGATGAGCCTGCCGCGGGTTTGGCGGTGGAGCAGATACCCATGCTCATGGCGTTGATTCGTTCCCTGGTGGATGGACGGCGTACGGTGGTCCTGGTGGAACACAACATGCAGGTGGTCATGGCCCTGGCCCAACACATTACGGTGATGCACCAGGGACGTATCCTGG
Organism: Anaerolineales bacterium; assembly: GCA_015491595.1. Taxonomy (GTDB): domain Bacteria; phylum Chloroflexota; class Anaerolineae; order Anaerolineales; family DRMV01; genus S139-71. The sequence continues at coordinate 2,078 of WFVP01000058.1, read as the reverse complement.
CCGAGGGCACGCCTGAAGAGGTGGCGGGCAACGAAGCGGTCCAGAGGGCCTACCTGGGCGGTTTGTATCGCGACCTGCTTCCCTCGGGAGGAGCCACGTCATGACGTCCCCCTTGCTCCAGGTGGAGGACCTGCACACCTATATCGGTTCCCAGCATATCTTGCAAGGGGTGGATGTCGAGGTGCCCGCGGGCACGGTGACGGTGCTTCTGGGACGCAACGGCGCAGGGAAGACCACGACCCTTCGAAGCATTCTGGGCCTGTGGAAACCTGCCCGGGGACGGGTCGTTTTCGCCGGGCAGGACATCACCGGATGGCCGACCCATGCTATCGCCCGTTTGGGGGTGGGCTACGTGCCGGAACATCGGGCGATTTTTCGAAGCCTGACCGTTGAGGAGAACCTACGTATCGCCGAGCGCCGCAAGGGTGATTTCCAGCGCCGCCGGGATTTCCTTTTCGACCTCTTCCCCGACCTGGCCCGCCTGGCCCACTGGCCGGCCGGACAACTTTCCGGGGGCCAGCAGCAAATGCTGGCCATTGCGCGCGCCCTGGTGCCGGAGAACCGGTTGCTGCTCATTGACGAACCCAGCGAAGGACTGGCACCGGTGCTCATTGAACACCTCATTGAGGCCATTCGCGCCCTGAGCGCGTCCCTCACCGTATTGTTGGTGGAACAGAACTTCCACGTGGCCCGGCGACTGGGCGTCCATTACGCCATCTTGGAACATGGGCGCACCGTCCACCAGGGCCGGATGTCGGATTTGCTGGCCCAGCCTGACCTCATCCATCGCTACCTGGGAGTCACGGTATGACCCAAGGGCATCCCGCCTCTCCTCACCGCCGCGCGGTGCTGGCGGCCTCGCTGTTCCTGGTCGGGGTCGTGGTGCTCAATGTGTTCCTCTTCCCTCCGGCCCAGGTGGGGGTCATTTTGCTTTCGGGCCTGTACCAGGCCATGTTGTTCTTCCTGGTGGCCTCGGGGCTGGCCATTATCTTCGGCCTCTTGGACGTGCTCAACCTGGCCCAGGGAGCCTTCTTCATGCTGGGCGCGTATGTGGGTTTTGGCGTGTACCGGCTTTTGGGGGAAGGGTTGGCCCTGGGCGTTCGCTTTGCCGCCGCGCTGCTGGCCGCTTTGCTCATCGGAGGCCTTCTGGGTGCCCTGGTGGAGCGCTGGCTGATTCGTCCCCTCTACGTGCGTCCGCTGTTCCAAATCGTGCTGACTTTGGGTCTGGCCATGGTGCTGCGGGAAGCCGTGCGCACTCTGTATGGTCCGGCGGGGCTCATCCCCATCCAACCCCCGGCGCCATTGCGCACGACCCTGACCGTGCTGGGGGCCCAGTTCGAAACCTATCGGGTCTTCATCATCGGGATGGGCGGTGGGCTCATGCTGGCCACCTGGTTGTTGCTCCGTCGGACTCGCCTGGGCATGGTCATCCGGGCGGGGGTGGAGGACCGGGAAATGGTGGAAGCCCTGGGTATCCCGGTGGGACGGGTGTTCACCCTGGCCTTTGCCCTGGGCAGCGGCTTGGCCGCCCTGGGCGGCATCATCGCCGCGCCTTACATCGGGGCCTATCCGGAAATGGGCGACGTCTTCCTCCTCAACGCCATCATTGTGGTGGTCCTGGGCGGCATGGGCAGTTTTGAAGGCACCATGATGGCCAGCCTCCTGGTCGGCCTGACGCGCGCCACCGCGGAACAGATTTCCCTGGAATACCTGGACACACCCCTGCTGGCCAGCGTTTCCATTTTGCTCATCATGATTCTGGTGCTGCTGGTGCGTCCCAGCGGGCTCTTTGGGAGCGAACCATGAGGACTTCGATGGACCGACAGGGCGCGGTGTTCTTCCTGGCATGGCTGACGGCGACCTGGGTGCCTCCGCTGACCGTGGCCGGGATGGTGGCCACAACCCAGGGGCGGAGCGTGGTGGACGTCGTTTGTGCGAAAGGAGGGACGGCCTTTGTCTTCGCGGGCGTAGGGGTTCTGGTTGCGCTGTTGTTGAGCGTTGTCTTGGCCCGTTACTGGCCCATGCCCTGGCGCCAGTGGGTCGAACGTCACGGATGGCGTTTGTGGATGCTATCCCTC
>WFVP01000057.1 GCA_015491595.1 Anaerolineales bacterium | reverse complement strand
GTGTATAAGAGACAGGAGGGGGTCTGAACCTTTGCGTCCAACGTACCTGTAGGTGTGGGGAAGTGGGTTTCTGCGGTGGTTGGCGTCGTAGACGGTGGAACCGGGGTCCAGGAAGGACTTGGTTCCAGTCCTGGGGTGACCTGTCCTTTTGTGCAGGCTGTGAGCAAAAACAGCACGATGAACCACGAACGCAACTTTGACATCCTTACCTTACTCCTATGAGCCTCGCGGGAGGAGTTTTCCGCTGAATTGTAGTATAACCGATGAAGAACCCACGGCTATGAAGGTTGCTTGAGGGAAAGGAGTCAAGCGCCATGAGGGTGCAGGAAGTGGTATCCCCGCCGTTCCAGATTGCTTGGCAGACGGACGTGGGCATCCGTCGCCGAGGTCGACCCAATGAGGACCGCGTGGAAGTCTGGCTGCCTCCCGAACCCGGGAAGCCACCTCTCCTGATTGTGGCCGATGGTATGGGGGGCCATCGGGGCGGGGCCCTGGCGAGCCAGCTGGTCGTGCATCACTTCCTGTCCTGTTATCAGGAGCTGCCCTCTTCCACGGACTGGCGAGAAGGACTCATGTCCTGCGTGTATACAGCGCATCGCGCGGTGCGAGACGCCGCGCGACAACGCCACTTCCCCTCTATGGGCAGTACGGTGGTGGCTGCCGTGTTGCTCCCGGACCGGGTCATCGGGGTGAACGTGGGGGACAGCCGGGCCTATCTGTTCCACGACGGGGAATTAAAGCAACTCTCCCGGGACCATAGCGTCGCGGCCGAACTTTTGCGGAGAGGCGAGCTCACCCCTGAAGAGGCTCATATACATCCCACACGTAATCGGTTGATTCAATCCATCAGCGCACAGCGGGACCAGATTTTCCCCCATGTTTTCGAGGTCCCCTGGCAGCCCGGAAATCAATTGTTGCTATGCAGCGATGGCCTTTGGGGCGTGGTACCGGAAAGGCGCATCGCCGAGGTCCTTCAGACCCAACCGCCAGGCCACGCCGTGGCCCGTCTGATACAACTGGCCAATCAGATGGAGGGCCCGGACAACATCTCCGCCATCGTAGCCGCCTATACCGACCGCTGACCACCGACAGCGGACTGCAGACTGCGGACTGCGGACGGCAGACATCCATCAGTGCAAAATCTGCGAGAGGAAGAGCTTGGTACGCTCCTCCTTCGGTTCGGTGAAGATTTCCTCCGGCGTTCCGCTTTCCACCACCTGCCCCTGGTCAAAGAAGAACATGCGGTCCGCGACCGCCTTGGCAAAGCCCATCTCGTGGGTGACCACGACCATGGTCATACCCGAGCGGGCCAGTTCAATCATCACGTCAAGGACCTCTTTAATCATTTCCGGGTCCAGGGCCGAGGTGGGCTCGTCGAAGAGCATGATTTTCGGTTGCATGGCCAGCGCGCGGGCAATGGCCACCCGTTGCTGCTGGCCACCGGAGAGCTGTCCCGGATACTTATGGGCCTGCTCGGGAATGCCCATGCGCTCCAGGAGTTCCATGGCCACTTCTTCCGCTTTCTTCTTCGGCCACTTGAGCACGTGGATGGGTCCCAGAGTCACGTTTTCCAACACCGTGAGGTGAGGGAACAGGTTGAATTGCTGGAACACCATCCCCACTTTACGCCGGACCTGTTCGATGTTCTTCAGGTTGTGCGTGAGTTCCACGCCGTCCACAATGATGGTGCCCCTCTGGTGTTCTTCCAGCCGGTTGATGCACCGGATGAAGGTGGATTTCCCCGAACCCGAGGGTCCAAAGATGACCACCACCTCCCCGGGATAAACCTCCATACTGATGCCCCGCAAGGCATGGAAGTGGCCGTACCACTTATGCACATCCCGGGCCACGATGATGGGGGGCTCGTCGTAGCGGGCATGGGATTCTTTGCGGCGGTGCTTTGGAGGGGTATATGTCGTGGGAGCCTGGCTCATACATCACCTCCTGGAAACCGTCGTCTTGCTCACTCAGGGCCGGGATTTACCGTTCACCCACACCTAAAGCCTTCTCGATTTGCCGTGAAGTATACGACATTCCGTAACTGAAAATCCAGTAAATCAGCCCGATGAAAGTGTACACTTCCCGCTGTTTGCCGATGAACTGGGGCTGGGCCAATACCGTGGAAGCGATGCCCAGCAAGTCAAAGAGGCCCACAATGGCGACCAGAGATGTGTCCTTGAACAGGGCGATGAACTGATTGACGATGACGGGAATCACGTTACGCAGGGCCTGGGGCAGGATAATCAGGGTCATGGTCTGGAAAGCATTGAGACCCAGGGCATAAGCGGCCTCGTACTGGCCTTTGGGAATGGCCTGCAACCCTCCTCGTACGTTTTCCGCCATGTACGCGGCGGCGAACAACACGATACCTGCCATGGCCCGCAAGACCCGGTCGATGGTCATCCCCGGGGGCAGGAAGAGGGGCAGCATCACCTGGGCCATGAAGAGCACGGTAACCAGAGGAACTCCCCGAATGAATTCAATGTACAGAATGCTGAACATGCGGAGGACAAACATCGCCGAACGGCGACCCAGGGCCAGGAGAATGCCCAGGGGGAAGGAGAAAACGATGCCCACGATGGTGAGCAGGAAGGTAAGCAAAAGCCCGCCCCAGAGGTTGGTTCCCACCTGCGGCATGGCTCGCGTCAGAAAGCCCGAGGGACCCATTTGGTACAGCAGGAAGAGGAGGGGCAGGTAAAGCCCCACCAGCACCCGGGCAAAGCCCTTCAGGGTGGTAGGATTGCTTCGACCGGTCAACCAGGCGGCCCAGGTGACGGCCGCCAGCCCAACCAGGGGAAAGCGCCAGGCCACGAAACCCGGAAGCACAGCCAGCGCCAGGGGAACCAGGAAGAGGCCGAACTGTCCCCAGCGAGCCGCGGGCCAGCGTTGTTCGGGACGCCACATCCCCACCACCAGGCCCGCCAGCACCCCCGTGAGGTACAGCGCGGCCCAGAGTTGCCGTGCCCGGTCCCACCCGGCGAAACCCCGGATGACGATGATGACGATGGGGAAGTAAAGCAACAACAGGGCAAAGGCGACCTTACGGGCCCACCCTGTTTCTCGCCAACGATAGGCCAGCGCCCATGCGCCCAGTGCGGTCAGCGCCAGGGTAAACCAGCGGAGACGAAGGGCCGGTGCGAAGGGCAGCACCGCCAACCCGATGAAGGCCCCCAACAGCACGAGGCCCGCTGTGGCGTATCGCTTCCCCAGGAGCACTCCCCAGGACCAACCTGCGGTCAGGGACAGGAGATAGAGAAGCAGCCAGACCCGCCACAGGGCTTCTTTGGGATACTGGCCCACCATGAAGAGACGTAAGTTGACCACCACCACCTGCCATTCCGCCTGGGTCAGGGCCCATCGGAGGATGGGGGTGAGCAGGGCGTAGGCCAGGGCCAGGCCCAGAACCGTGAGCACCGCGTTGTACCAGGGGCTCAACAGGTTCCGGTAAATCCATCCCAAAATCGTGATGCGTTCGGTGGGTGGGGGCAGGGTTTCTCCAGGGGCCAGAGGACGCTCCATTGCCCGACTCCTTATCGCTCCACGAAGCGAATCTTGCGGTTGTACCAGTTCATGAACAGCGAAGTGGTCAGGCTAAAGGTCAGGTACACGGCCATCATGAGCAGGGTGACCTCCACGGCCCGGCCTGTTTGGTTGTAGATGGTGCCGGAGACGGAGTACAGGTCCGGGTAGCCAATGTATACGGCCAGGGAGGAGTTTTTGGTCAGGTTCAGATACTGGCTGGTCAGGGGCGGCACAATGACCCGCAGGGCCTGGGGGAAGATGATGAGTCGGGTCATTTGATAAGGTGTCAGGCCCAGGGCGCGCGCGGCTTCATACTGGCCTTTGGGCACGGATTGAATGCCGGCCCGTACTACTTCGCCGATGTAAGCTGAGGTATAGATGACCAGCCCAGACAGCAGGGCCATGAATTCAGGGGTCAGACGGCGGCCGCCAACGGTGCGGAAGCCCTCAATTTTGGGGAAAGACAGGGCAAGGGCCGCGGACGGCATCAAGAACCATCCCACCACGGCCACCACCAGGAACGTGAGCAAAGCCCAGCCGGGAACCAAAGGCATGCGTCCTGTACGTCGTCCCATCCGAATCAGCCAGATGGAAACCGCGAGGGCGGCCACCAGACCGGCGCCCAAAACCCACACGTACCTGGGCCAGACCTCAGTCGGTGTGGGCCAGGGAATCACCACCCCCCGGTTGCTCAGATAGACCGCGTTCCACAAGACCTTGGCCTTGCGCAAAGGCGGGAATTTCAGGAAGACGCCTGTGTACCAG
>WFVP01000056.1 GCA_015491595.1 Anaerolineales bacterium | reverse complement strand
TGCTTCGCCTCCCTTACACGTTATCCCTGGCGCTGTTTATGCCGTGGATCTTTACAAATGACGTACACCCGCCCTCGACGGCGGACGATTTTGCATTTCGAACACCGCTTCTTGACCGAAGGCTTCACCTTCATCGTTGCCTCCTTACCTCGAACACATGTCCCGCAAAGATGTCATTATAGCAGAGACCCACCAAATTCCAAGGCCCTTTTTACAACTTGGTGAGAATTTGCGGCCCGAATTCCGTCACGGCCACGGTGTGTTCGAAATGCGCGGTCAGCGAACCGTCGGCCGAGACCACCGTCCATTCGTCTTCCAGGACTTCGGTCTCGGGTGTCCCCACCAACACCATGGGCTCCAGGGCCAGAACCATACCCGGACGCAACCGCTCCCCGGTGCCTGGCTCACCGAAATTGGGCACCGCCGGGTCCTCATGCATCCACCGTCCGATGCCGTGTCCAGTGTACTCTCGCACCACATGGAAACCATGCTTTTCCACATGGGCCTGGATGGCCGCGGAGATGTCCCCGGTATACCGTCCCGGCCGTGCCTGTTGAATGCCTTTGTATAAAGCCTCTTCGGTAACCTGAAGGAGTTTCCGAGCCAGGGGAGAGATGTTGCCCACGCCCACGGTAAAGGCTGCATCGGCCACAAAGCCCTTGTAGATGGTACCGCAATCCACCGAAACGATGTCCCCTTCCTGGATGATGCGGTCTTCCCGCGGAATGCCGTGGACCAACTCCTCGTTGATGCACACCGTAATGGTGGCCGGGAAGGGATACGGGCCCGGATAGCCCTTGAACGCGGGCTTGGCACCGTGCCGTCGGATGACCTCCTCGGCAATGGCATCCAGTTCCGCGGTGCTCACCCCCGGACGAATGGCTTCCCGCACGGCCTGTAAGGCCAGCGCGTTGATACGGCCCGCCTGACGCATGATGGCGATTTCCTCGGGGCTTTTGATGCGCACCCCTTTGCGCCAGGTCCGCCGCCAGGCATCCCGGGCGCGAGCGGCAATACGTCGTGACGCTCGCAAAAGCGTGTTCCGCCTCATACCTCATCATCCTCACGCGCGGTCACAACATCCAACAAAGCCTGGGTCACCGTATCCATATCCTGAGCGCCGTCGACTTCCACCAGCAAGCCCCGGGCTCGATAGTAGTCCACCACCGGACCCGTCTGCTCCCAGTACACCTGAATCCGACGGCGCACGGTTTCCGGTTTGTCGTCCTCTCGCTGGTAGAGTTCCGAACCATCAAAATCGCACTTGCCCGGCACCTTGGGCGGGTTGTATTTCACGTGGAAGATATGGCCCTGAGCCCGGCAGGTGCGCCGACCACTGAGCCGCTCCACCAGGACCTCTTCGGGTACTTGGATGAGAACGGCCAGGTTCACCCGGCCACCCAGTTGGGCCAGCAAATCGTCCAGGGCTTCGGCCTGGGCCACGGTGCGGGGGAAGCCGTCAAAGATGACGCCCTTGACCGTATCCGGCTCCTGCAAGCGCTCCTGGACCATGGCGATGGTCACACTATCGGGCACCAGTTCGCCCTTGTTCATGTACGACTGGGCCAGTTGCCCCAAGCGGGTCTGCTCCCGCAAGTGCTTGCGGAACAGGTCCCCTGTGGACACGTGGGCCAAGCCCAGTCGCTCGCTCAGTCGTCGGGCCTGGGTCCCCTTCCCCGCGCCCGGTGGGCCTAACAGGACGATGTACAGCGGATGGGCCATTCGTACGCCTCCGAATCAAGGCCTTTCCTTCGTCTCCGAAACCGGCTCCCGCCACAACAACTGCGTTAGAGGCAGGGAACGCACTTCCAATGAGGTGATATCCAGACGTTTACTCGCATCTTCAATTTCCACGCCGATGAGTTGTCCCCGGTCGTCAAAATCCAACACAATCCCCGGAAAAACCTCTTCCGAAACCGCACTTACCCCCGTCCGCAACTGAATATAGAGCATATCGCTCTCCGGATAATACTCCACAATCATTGCTCTCTGCTCCCACTTACTCCCGCTTTCTATGGTCGAAACCTCCGATCAAAGAAGGCGTTGTGCACCGTTTCCCCATCAGGTTCTACCACAACTCGCAAATACTTCCCTGCTTCCTCAATATAACCCCAGTACCGGATTCGTCCGTTGGCTTGGACCTCCCTCCGAATGGGATGTCGCAACACACGTTCAATCCACTCCATCCGCAAGTAAGGTCGCCGGACCAAAACGCTTTCACGAAAATAGCGCGTGGTTTTAAGGTCCGCCATTTTTACCGGACCAGGAGGCTCTCCTGATAGCCGTGCATCTTGAGTTCGGCCTCAATGTGGTACATCATGTCCCGCACCACGCCAACCACGATGATGAGGCCGGAGGAGGACATGAGCATCAGGGCCGAGAACCCGCCTCGCGCCGCGGCCGGAACCGCCAGGTTGAGGAGGTAGGGAAGCACCGCGACGAAGCCCAGGAACAGGGCTCCCGGCAGGGTGATACGCCGCAACACCCGCATCAAGTAGCGCTGGGTAGGGTCGCCCGGCAACACCCCGGGGATACGCGCGCCCGCACGGCGCAACTGCTCCCCGTAGTTCTGCTGCAGGAAGAGCACTTCCGTGTAGAAAAACGTGAAGAGCACCACCATGATGAAGTAGGCCAGCCAGTAGAAGCCGCTCTGGCCGGGGTCGAAGGCCCGCTGCAATCCAATGGCCAGGTTGGAGAGGACTTCGTTCTGGGAGGTGATGAAGAAGCCTGCCACCACACCCGGCAACGCCAGCAGGGAGTTGGCGAAGATGAGGGGAATCATGCCCGCCATGTTCACCGGTAGCGGCAGGCTGCCCTTCACCGGCAGAGACATGCGCCGTCCCACCCGCTGGGAGGGGTACATTACGGGGATGTGCCGCCGACCCTGATACACCACCACGATGAGGAAAATCGTCACCACCAGCACGATGAGGGCGATGGCCAGGTAAATCCACCGGGTGACCGCGTCAATGGCCGGGTCGCCAATCAGCCGATAGAAGTTCTGGGGAAGCTGGGCCACGATGCCGGCGAAGATGATGAGGGAGAGGCCCTGCCGTCGCAACCCGTACTCGGAGATAATCTGACCCAGCCAGATGGCGAACATGGTACCGGCGGTCATACTCAGGATGACGGCCAAGGAGGGCAGCAGTGTGGCGCCGGAGAAACCGAAGTTTCGAATGACGGGGATGCCGCCCGAGAAGAAGGTGAACAGGCGAATCTGCCCGATGGCCTGCAACGCGGCAATGGGGACCGAGAGCAGGTAGGACCAGCGCTCCATCCACTGCTGACCTTCCCGGGGGTCTTCCTCCAGCTTCTGCTTGATTTGGGGCACGATGGGCGCGAGGATTTGCAGGATAATCTGCGCGGTGATGTACGGGTACACGCCCATGGCCAACACCGAGAAATTGGCCACCGTGCCGCCCGAGAGGAAGTTCAGCAACTGCAAGAAGCCCACCCCCGGGGAAGTTCCGGCCATCACCGCAGCGATGACCTCCCGGTCCGCGCCCGGAACGGGAATTTGCGCGGCCAAGCGGTAGAGGATGAGAATCCCCGCGGTGAGCAACAACTTTCGCCGAATATCCGGCGCGACCCATAAATAGCGCCAGGCCGAGCGTTTCATAACGCGGCTCCTTTATCGAAGATGCCCCTACTTTAGGGGGAGGAGTTCCACGGAACCCCCGGCGGCCTCAATTTTCTCCCGCGCGCCCTTGCTCACCCGATGGGCCTTTACCTTGAGGGCGACCTTCAACTCGCCCCGGCCCAGGATGACCACCGGGCGCTTGAGGTTCTTGATGACCTTGGCTTCCACCAGGGCCTCGGGGGTGACTTCCGTCCCCTCGGGAAACACGTTCAGTTTCTCTACGTTGACCTCGTAGTACTCCACCCGGTACGGAGGCTTGAATCCCCGCTTAGTGGGCATGCGGCGCACCAACGGCAGGCTGCCGCCCTCGTGCCAGGGAGGCACGCCGCCGCCTGCGCGCGCCTTTTGACCTTTGGTCCCCCGGCCCGCGGTCTTACCACCGCCAGCCGCAATGCCGCGGCCCACCCGCTTTTTCCGATGCTTGGCTCCGGGCTTGGGTCGCAAATCGTGCAATTTCATGGGAACGTCCTCCTCAACAAGGCTGTCAGCGGTCGGCAGTCGGCAGTGAGCAGTCCGCTGTCCGCAGTCCGCTGACGGCTCATTGCTCACTACCCTCTGCCACTTCCACCTCGACCTCTTCCACCTTCACCAGGTGCTTGATGGCGTTCACCATGCCCCGAATCATGGGCGTGTCCTCGTGATAGGCCACCTGGTTGAGGCGGCGCAGGCCCAGGGAACGGGCCGTGTGCTTCTGGCGCTGGGAATAGCCAATAGGGCTCTTCACCAGCGTAATGCGCAACATCTTGACCTTCTTGGTCCGGGACTTTCGCTTAGCCATGGCGCTCCCTCCGTTTGCGGCGGTCCCAGAAGGGCAGCACTTCATCCACGGGCTTGCCCCGTTCCTTGGCCACCTCTTCCACGTCTCGCAGTTGTTCCAGGGCCTGCATGGTGGCCTGGACCACGTTGATCACCGTATTCGCACCCAGAGACTTGGTCAGCACATCCCGTACGCCCGCGGCCTCCAAGATGGCCCGCACCGCGCCCGCGGCGATGACGCCCGTACCGGGCGAAGCCGGCTTAAGAAGCACCCGGGCGCCGCCCACTTCCCCAATCACCTCATGGGGAATCGTGGTGTCGTAGATGTTGATTTTCTTCATGTTCCGACGGGCCCGCTCGGAGGCCTTGCGCACCGCGTCGGGCACGGCCTTGGCCTTGCCGATGCCCAGGCCTACCCGGCCGCGCCGGTCACCCACCACCACAATGGCCCGGAAGGAGAAGCGACGGCCACCTTTCACCACCTTGGCCACCCGGGCGATTTCGATGGTGCGTTCTTCCAGCTGCTCTTCCGTATAAGGGCTCAGGTCTTGGGGTCCTGTTGCCATGGTCATCCGTTCGCCTCCCTTGAGCTTAGAATTCCAGGCCGCCCTCACGGGCGCCCTCGGCCAGGGCCTTCACCCGACCGATGTACTTGTACCCGCCCCGGTCGAACACCACTTTGGTGATGCCCTTGGCCAAGGCCCGCTGGGCCACCGTCAGCCCCACCAGGCGAGCCTGTTCCGTTTTGGTCAGGCCCTGCATCTTGGGGCGCAACTCTCGATCAATGGTCGAGGCCGCCACCAGCGTCACCCCAGCCTCGTCGTCAATAATCTGGGCATAAATGTGGTTCAAGCTGCGGAAGACGTTGAGGCGCGGACGCTCCGGCGTCCCGTGCACTTTCTTCCGCACCCGCCGATGGCGTCGCTTGCGCATTTCGTTGCGGCTGGGTTTCTTGATCATGGTTCCCTCACCCTCTTACCAAAGATTAGCGTCCGGCCTTACCGGCCTTGCGTCGGATTTCCTCGCCCTGGTAGCGGATGCCCTTGCCCTTGTACGGTTCGGCCGGGCGAATCTTCCGGATGTTGGCCGCTACCTGACCCACCAGCACTTTATCGTGCCCCTGTACCCGCACGATGTGCAGGTCCGCGGCAGCGCGTTCCGCCTTAAAGGTGATGCCCGGGGGAGGTTCCACTTCCACCGGATGGGAGAAACCCAGTTGCAACACCAGCTTGTTGCCCTGGACTTCCGCCCGGTAACCGACCCCGTGAATCTCCAACACCTTTTCGAACCCACGGGACACGCCCACCACCATGTTGTTGATGACGGCCCGCGTGGTGCCGTGCATGGCCTTGTGCCATTTGTCGTCCTTCAAACGCTTCACCGTGATCATGCGGGTCTCGGGGTCGAAACGAATGTCCATGCCCGCGGGGAAGGTGAACTCCAGTTCCCCTTTGGGCCCCTTGACCCGTACGTGAGAGCCCTTGATCTCCACTTCCACGTTTTCGGGAACCGGGATGGGTTGTCGTCCTATGCGAGACACGGTTCACCTCCTGGAAAATCGGTAGTCAGCCGTTAGCCGTCGGCCGTCAGCCGTCGGCCGACCGCTCCCGCCTTCATCACCACACTTTACAAATCACTTCACCGCCCACACCCAGTTTGCGGGCCCGCTCCGCGGTCATCACGCCCTTGGGCGTGGTTACAATGGCGATGCCCAAACCCGCCTTCACCCAGGGCAACTGATGCTTGCGTACGTAAATTCGGCGTCCGGGTTTGCTCACCCGCTCCAAACCCTGGATGACCGGCCGCCGGTGCCGACGTTCACCCACATACTTCAACCGGATGGTGAGAATACGCATCCCCTTCCGCTTGGGGTCCGGCTTGACTTTGTAATCCTCAATGTAGCCCTCTTCTTTCAAAATCCGGGCGATGGCCTCCTTCATCTTGGAAGAAGGCATCCGCACCTCCTCGTGCCCGGCCATCAGAGCGTTCCGTATCCGGGTGAGCATATCCGCAATGGGATCCACAATTCCCGTCATCCCAACCCTCCTTACCATGAGGCTTTCACCACGCCGGGGATTTTGCCCTCCAGGGCCAGCTCACGGAAACAAATTCGACACAACCCGAACCGCCGGATGTATCCCCGCGCCCGGCCACAGCGCCGGCAGCGGTTGCGAATTTGCACCTTGTATTTCTTGCGTTGATTCCGATAGAACATGCACTTGCGCGCCATTTGAGCCTCCTAAACCCTCAAGGGAGTCCTTTATCGCCGCTGTTTACGGAAGGGCATACCCAGTTTCTCCAGGAGCTTGTACGCCTCTTCATCCGTCTCCGCCGTGGTCACGATGGTGACCTGAAGGCCCCGCACCTTGTCAATCTTGTCGTAGTCGATTTCGGGGAAGACCAGCTGCTCCCGAAAGCCCAGAGAGTAATTGCCGCGGCCGTCAAACGCGTGGGGGGAAACGCCTCGAAAGTCCCGCACCCGAGGCAGGGCGATGTTGATGAGCCGGTCCAGAAAGGCCCACATTCGGTCTCCCCGCAGGGTGACCTTGACGCCGATGGGCTGCCCCTTGCGCAGACGGAAGCCCGCGATGCTCTTTCGGGCCCGCCGAATAACCGGCTTCTGGCCGGAGATGACCGCCAGGTCCCGGGCCGCGGCCTCCAAGGCCTTGGCGT
>WFVP01000055.1 GCA_015491595.1 Anaerolineales bacterium | reverse complement strand
CTTCGGTTTTGGCTATAACATACACCCCTTTTGTTAGATTTTGAAAAACGCCTGCCCGCCCCGGCTTTTCTCCCCCACAATCGGGCAAATTCCGCTATAATGAAGCCCGCGAATCCTATCCCAAAAGGTCGAAGGAGGTGCGTCTTGCCCGTTACGGTGTATGCGCGCGGCGATGAACATCCGGAAGAATTGCTTAAGCGCTTCCGGAAACAGGTGGCCAAAGCCGGAATTCTCAGCGCGGTCAAGCGCAAGCGCTGGTACATCTCCAAGAGCGAACTCAAGCGCCTGAAGAAGAAGAAGGCCATTCGACGTTTGCGCCGCAAGCTGCGCAAACGCATGATGATGCTCAAAAAGAAGAAGTAAACGTCTCACCCTGCCGCCCGGGGATGAGCTGGAAGGAGGAGGTCGCGTATGGCAAAGGAAGGCAAGATTGAGGTGGAGGGCGTCGTTGTCGAAGCCCTGCCCGACACCCAGTTCAAGGTCCGTTTGGACAACGGGCAGGAAATCCTGGCCTACCTCTCGGGCCGGATGCGGAAGCACTACATCCGCATCCTCCTGGGAGACCGGGTGCGGGTGGAAATGTCCCCGTATGACCTTACGCGGGGACGTATCGTTTATCGGTACAAGAAACAAATTGCCCAGTAGCCCGGTATGCATCCGGCCCAATTCCGCGACCTGGTGCGGGACTGGCTGGGGCTGTCTTTAACCCCCAAACAGGAAGCCCAGTTTTTCACCTTCCTGGACCTCCTCCTGCAATGGAACGAACGGATGAACCTGACGGCCCACCGCACGCCCGAGCGTGTGGTGGTTTATCATTTTCTGGACTCCCTCAGTGTGGTCGAAGCCCTGGGCCCGCTGGAAGGCCTTTCGCTGGTCGATGTGGGCACTGGCGCGGGCTTTCCCGGACTGCCCTTGAAATTGGCCTTTCCTTCCCTCCAACTCACCCTGGTGGAGTCTTCCGCGAAAATCGCCCGTTTCCTGGAGCAGGCGCTGTCCACCCTGGACCTGTCGGATGTACGCCTGGTGGTGGAACGGGCCGAACGGGTGGCCCGGCTTCCGGAGCATCGGGAACAGTACACCCTGGCCCTGGCCCGGGGCGTCGCGCCCATGCCCACCCTGGCCGAATACCTCCTCCCCTTCGTCCGGGTAGGCGGTCATGCCGTGGCCTACAAAGGACCCAAAGCCCCCCAAGAAGTCTGGGAAGCCCAGCGGGCCATCGAAACCCTGGGAGGGCGCCTGGAACGCATCGTGCCCGTGGACGTACCGCACCTTCCCGCCCGACGCATGCTGGTCCTGCTGGCCAAGGTGGCCCCTACCCCGGCGCGCTTTCCCCGCAAGCCCGGCATTCCGGCCAAACGCCCTCTGGTGTGAACTCAGAACGGACTACCCCAACACCCAACAACGCCTTCCACCAGGACCTGATGCATACCCATCAAGCGCGACCCTGTTTCTCCCCCCAAGCGAAGGGCATGTCGGATGGGCCAGCCAAACCCATCTCTGCAAACCGTGGTCCGTCCTGACCGGGCTCAGGACCGAGGGAAGGGAAATAAATGGATGCAGCGGTCCCGTGCCCGGTTAGGACTACGCGAGATATACCGAAAATAACTTGAGTCTTGAGTCTCGCAAAATATGGGTATGCGACAGCTACATCCACGGTTGGGACGGAACATTCTCTGTATAATGGACGTGGTTGTCCCAGCCTCTGTGTGTTCAAGGAGGAATCCCCATGGCCCCCATGTTCGTCCCCGGACCTGTTGATGTGGTTCCGGAAGTCGCCCAGGCCCAGGCCAAGCCCATGCTGCCTCACCGCAGCCCGGAATTCGAGGCCCTGTTCCACTCCTGCGAACAACGGGCCCGGCGGCTGTTCCGCACGCAACACCGGGTCTTTCTCCTCGCGGCCACGGGCACAGCCTTCCAGGAAGCCTGTGTGCGCAACCTGGTCACCGGAAAGATTCTGGTGGTGGTCAACGGTGCCTTTGGGAAACGCTGGGCCGAAGTCGCCCGCACCAACGGCAAGGACACGGATGTCCTGGAGATTCCGTGGGGGAAGGCCGCCCGGCCGGAACAGGTGGCCGACATGTTGCGCCGAAACCGCTACGATGTCCTGGCCGTGGTCCACAACGAAACCTCCACCGGCGTGGAAAATCCGCTGAAGGACATCGCGGCCGCGGCCCGGGAAGTTCAACCGGACATCTTCATCTGCGTGGATTCCGTGTCGGGCCTGGGCGGTACGCCCCTGGAAATGGACGCCTGGGGACTGGACGTGGTCTTCACCTCGTCCCAGAAATGTTTGGCCCTGCCTCCCGGACTGGCCCTGGCCGCGGTTACGGACCGGGCACTGGAACGGGCCAAGGAAGTACCCCACCGGGGCTGGTATCTGGACTTCGTTCGCCTGGAAAAGCACCGCTTGAAGGACTCCACACCGGCCACAGCGGCCATCTCCCTGATTTATGCCCTGGACGTACAACTGGACCGCATTTTCACCGAGGGCCTGGAGAACCGATGGGCCCGTCATGCCCACATGGCCCAGATGGTCCAGACGTGGGCCCGGGAGCACGGGTTCGAACTGTTCGCGGAAGAAGGTTATCGTTCCCGTACGGTGACCACCATCGTGAACACGCGAGCATGGGACATCCCGGCCCTCAACGCGTTCCTTCTGGAACGGGGCATGCGCATCGCCAACGGCTATGGGCCTCTCAAGAACAAAACCTTCCGCATCGCCCATATGGGTGAAACCCAACCCCAGCATCTGGAAGCGCTGTTTGAGGCCCTGGAAGCCTTCGCCCAGCGGCAGGCGGGTTAGAAGTCGGACCGCAAAAACACCGACGGCCATCGGTTGTATGCAGGAGGTCGCCATGCCCCGACAGGTCACCGACCCCCGCTTTGAAGACCCTCTCAAGAAACCCCAGGTGGGGGAAGAATACGAAGTCACCCTCAGTACCTGGGCTTACGGGGGCGACGCCATGGGTCGCCTGCCCGATGGCCGCGCGGTGTTCGTGCCTTATACCCTGCCGGGGGAACGGGTGCGCATCCGCCTGACGGAAGTGAAAAGCCACTACGCCCGGGGAGAAGTGGTCAGCATCATCGAACCCTCACCGGACCGGGTACCGCCCCGTTGCAAACACTACGGAGTGTGCGGGGGGTGTCATTACCAGCACGTCCATTACGCCGCACAGCTCGCGGCCAAGACGGCCATTGTGCGGGACCAGCTGGAACGCATCGGCAAGCTTTATGGAGTGCGGGTTTACCCCACCGTCCCCTCACCCCGACCCTGGCATTACCGCAATCATGTCCAGTTTCACCTGACCCCGGAAGGACGCCTGGGATTCCAAAGGCGGTCCAGCGACGAAACCGTGGCCATTGACGAGTGCCACCTCCCCGACGAGGTCATCACCCAGGTGTGGCCCCAAATCCATCTGGAGGATGACATTCCCGGGTTGGAACGGGTGCACGTGCGCAGCGGCGCGGACGGGGAAGTGCTCATCGCCCTGGAAGGCGCCCGGTCCAAACCTCCGACCCAGGTCACCCTGGAAACCGACGCCTCCATGGTCTACCTGGGCCCCGAACCCGAACAAGTATATGTGCTCTCCGGCCGCTCCTATCTGGTGCAGGAGGTCAAAGGCCGTCTGTTCCGGGTCTCGGCCGGGGCTTTTTTCCAGACCAACCTCGCGGTGGCCTCTCTCATCATCGACCATATCCTGGAGAACATCCCCCTCTACCCTAACGATGTCCTCCTGGAGTTGTACGCGGGCGTGGGCCTCTTCACCGCCTTCCTGGCCCCCCGGGTGAAACGGGTCATCGCGGTGGAGGCTTCGCCCGCAGCCTGTCAGGACTTCGAAGTCAATCTGGACGACTTCAACAATGTGGAGCTGTACGAGGCCACGGTGGAACAGGTCCTCCCGTATCTGCGCGAACGGGGCGAGCACATCGATGTGGCCCTGCTGGACCCACCCCGCACCGGTCTCTCCCGCGAGGCCCTGGAGGGCCTGGTGGCTTTGCAACCGCGTCATATCGTCTACGTCTCCTGCCATCCCGCCACCCTGGCCCGAGATGCCCATCAATTGCACAAATCCGGTTACCGCCTCCTGCGCATCACCCCTTTCGACATGTTCCCCCAGACCTACCACATCGAAACGGTGAGCTTCTGGCAACGGGTGGACTAACTCCAATTTCCCCGTAAGAGGAAAAAAAGCCCTGTATACCGTCCGGGGCTCCCTCTCCGTCCGCGAACGTTTCCGCTACAATGAAGATGTCCGACGGTCCATCCCTTTTCAGGAGGTGGCCTATGCTTCCAGTTCCCCCGCATTTTGACCCGGACCGGGTGGGACAGGTTTGGAAGGTGGATTACGAGGCACGCGCGCAGGACGCGCGTGCCTGGGCGCAAAAGCACGGTCTGCGTCCGGCCGCCGAGGACCCTGTACGGGTGGCTCTGGTGCTGGTGGATGTGCAGAACACCTTCTGCCTGCCCGATTTCGAGCTCTTTGTCGCCGGCCGTTCCGGCCGCGGCGCGGTAGAGGACAACGTGCGGCTCTGCCGTTTCATCTATCAGAACCTGGACCGCATCACCCACATCGTCGCCACCATGGACACTCACTACCCCATCCAGGTCTTCCATGCCCCCTTTCTGGTAGATGAACAGGGACGCCATCCCGCGCCCTACACCATGGTGAGCGCGGAGGACGTCCGCCAGGGTAAATGGCACTTCAACCCCGCGGTCGCGGCCGTGCTGGGCCTGACCCCCGAGGAAGGCCAGGCCTATCTGGAGCACTACGTGCGCACCCTGGAAGAGAAGGGCAAATACCAGCTCACCGTGTGGCCCTTCCACGCCATGCTGGGTGGCATCGGTCACGCCCTGGTGCCCGCGGTGGAGGAGGCCATCTTCTTCCACAGCATTGCCCGTTACGCCCAGCCCGAGTTCATCATCAAAGGGAACCATCCCCTCACCGAACACTATTCCGCGCTGCGACCAGAGGTCACCCACGACCACAACGGCAACCTGCTGGTGGACCTGAACCCCCGCCTGCTGGACATCGTGCGGGAATACGACGCGGTCATCATCACCGGACAGGCGAAAAGCCACTGCGTGGCCTGGACCGTGGGCGACCTCATGGCCCTGCTACAGGAACGGGGCGAGGCGGCCCTACTGCGTAAGATTTACTTGCTGGAAGACACCACCTCACCCGTGGTGGTCCCTGGAGTGGTGGACTTCACCGACACGGCCAACCGCATCTACGCCACCTTCGAAGAGGCCGGCATGCATCGAGTGCGCTCCGACCAGCCCATGGAAACCTGGCCGGAGTTCCCCCTTCCTGAGGCCACCCAACCTTCGGCACGATAAGCCGCTGGAAACCCTCACTCCCCTGACGCGACTTTTATCGCCGCACCGAAACGAGGTCTTGTGAGCAGCAGCCCAGAAGTAGATAATGTGCGCAGCGGCTTCTCCGCTGCGCACTTATCTCTTTTTTATCAGCGGTCCCGTGTCCAATCAGGCCTATGCCCTCAAGAGGTATACCTGCTTGCAGCGGCTGTCCAAACTCTTGTCCAGACCTCAGTTTCCCTCCTCCTTGACCTTCTTCGCCAAGGGGGGTATTTAAGGGGAGAACCCTTTGAACGGTGGCTTGCCCGATGGAAGCGCGAGAAAGGGTCCCGGTATGGAACGACCGGGACCTATCATCTTGAAGTGCCTGGCAAGTCGCAGGTGGACGGGAGGATGGTATGAGCGAAAATCCCACATCTGAAAGCGCCAAACAGGACCGCCTGGCCTGGATTCTGGGCGGCATTTTGACCTTGCTGTTGCTTTGCGGTCTGGTCACCGCGGGCGTTTTATGGCAACTGGGCAACATGATGCAACCCGGAGGCTCTTTGCTCGAAGCCACGCTG
>WFVP01000054.1 GCA_015491595.1 Anaerolineales bacterium | reverse complement strand
GTGTGCCGTCGTCGCGGCGGAACGGGGACCTGGGTAGCCAAGGCTCGGGTCCATTGGGGTCCTGAGGGCCCCTGGACCTGGGCCGCCCCGGTCCCCCCTTTTCCATCCCGCGAGACGTGAAGGCTTCATGAGGTGTTTGGTGCGCGGTGGGTCCGTTCGCAGGCGCGCTCCCCCGCGGACGGACTCCGTTTTCTTTACCTTTTCCCGGACGAATGAGGTGGTTGACAAACCCCTTGGTGAGGAGGTTGTCCCATGTCCAATCGAACCCTTTGGCTTGGCGTTTCAAGCCTGGTCGCGGCCTGTCCGTCCCTGGCCTGCTGTTTCTTCGGTTTGGCGGCTTTCACCGGAGGCGCCACGTATGAGGCCGAATTGGGAGGCACGAGTTCTGCGGGTACGGTGAATCCTGCGATGGGGCTGGTCTTCCTGTGTCTGTCCCTGGTGCCCTGGTTCCTCCCCGCGGGTGTGTGGTTCTACTTCCGGCGACAGTCATCTTCCCCGACGCTTTCGGGGACCCCGACGCCGACCACCTTCACCCCGCAGGAAGGTTCCCCCTGGATGGACGACTGAGGGGGACTTTCCCCGCAGAGGTCGGCTCGGGGAAGGAGGCGATGGGTGGCGCTCCTCCCCCGGCTGCCCGGGATGAGAACGGCGCCCTCCCGGAACCGGCGGCTCGGACCGTCAGCGAGGGCGCCGTTTTTTCCTTCTGACGTTTTCCTGACGCTGGACCATATAGTGAGGATGCATTTTTCGTACGCTTTTAGAGGAGGTGAACTCATGTTGCCGCGACGACCGTTTGTTTTCTTCCTGGCTCTTCTGCTCTTCACGTCCATGGCTTGCCTGGGCGGTCTTTCCGGGAAGCCTTCGGGGGAGGCGGGACCCGCGGAGCAACAAGCCCCGCAGGCTCAACAGCAACAACCGCAGCAACCCCAACCCGCGGTCACGCAACCCGCGCAGCCCGCACAGCCCGCACAGCCGATGGGGGGAAGCCGCCCCGCCCGCTCCTTCCAGGAAGCGGAAAACGCGGTGGTCAAATTCATTGCCACGGGCACGAAGACGCTGTTGGAAACGGGTGGCAAGACAGCCCGTAACATAGGATGGGTGGGAAGCGGGTTCATCATTGACCCCTCGGGTATCGCAGTCACCAACAATCACGTGGTAACGGGCGCGGCTACCCTCAAGGCCTATATCGCGGGCGATATCAAGAAGGAGTTTCCTGTCCGCGTCATTGCTGCATCGGAGTGCCTGGATCTGGCTGTGGTCCAGATAGAGGGTGGCCCCTTCCCGGTTTATCTGGAATGGTATACCGGTCAGGTCACCGAGGGCATGGAGGTGTATGCCGCCGGCTTCCCCGGGATTGCCGACGATTATCAGTACACCCTGACCAAAGGCATCATCTCGCGCACCCGGGACATCGGTGAGACCAATTGGGCCTACATGGAATTCGCCTATCTCCACGATGCCCGCATTCGCGGTGGGAACTCCGGTGGGCCTTTGATTACACCGCAAGGGCAGGTCGTGGGTGTCAACTACGCGGGCGAAGACGTAAAGGACACCAACTACGCCATTCCCGCGGAACTGGCTCGTCCTGCCGTGGAACGAATGCGCAAGGGCGAACCTTATCTCTGGTTGGGCATTGACGGCACCGCGGTACGCAGCGAGGACGGCAGTTTCAGTGGCATCTGGGTGGCTTCGGTGGAGTCGGGTTCCCCCGCGGATAAGGTGGGCCTCCAGCCGGGCGACATCATCATGACCATTGAGAATCTGGTCCTCTCGACGCGTGGGACGATGAAGGAATACTGCGAAATCCTGGCCAGCCGCTCCCTGACGTCGCCCATGAAGATCGAGGTCCTGCGGCTGGCGACGGGTGAAATCCTGGTGGGCACCATCAATGGTGAACCTCTCAAGGTCACGGGCACGTTGGGGGACTCCACCGCGGGCGGCGGTCAGCAGGGTGGCCAGACCCAAGGCGACTTCACCATCTGGACGGACCAGTATCAGGCCATCGCGGTGGCGGCTCCTTCGTCCTGGACGGATGTTGACGGCTCCCCCTGGACGCTGCAGGAAGGGACCGCGGCCAGTCTGATGATTGCCCCGGATTTGCAGGCTTTCGATAACTTCCAGGGTCCTGGAATTTGGGTCACGGCTTCGGAGGACTTCGCCAAGTACGTCGGCCACGTGCAGATGCTGGACTTCTTCAAGAACAATCTCTACAAGGACCTGTGCAAATATGACGGCCGTCAGAATTACGACGACGGGTACTATCGGGGCAAGGCCGATTTCTGGAGCCGATGCGGTCCCAATCGCAACATCGAGGCCCTGGTCCTCGCGGTGCGTCCAAAGACCGGGAGTGACCTGCCCGACTTCTTGATGACGGTTATCGTGCACGTGACCCCCAATGAGGACGTCACGACCCTGTTGCAGGCAGTGCTCAACACCTTTGACGTGGTCGGCACCTTGCCGTAGAAACAGAAGCCACCTCCGCCTTCCTGAAACCATAACGGACCGGGGCGATGCAAATCGCCCCGGTCTTCTTTTATCAGGCCGCTATCAGGCCGCATAACTCAAGGGCCGGATTGCCCGGGTGCACTCAAAAGTTGCCGAAGTGGGAGAAAAGATGGTGCCGCTTTGGAAAGGCACCCAACGTTTCGCACAGGTCTGTCCGGGTCCGGGACCAAAATTCGCCGTCGGCGGTCGGCTGACGGCCGTCAGCCGTTCCTGCGGTCCAGGGCCTGGACAGACCTGTGCGTTCCAAAAGGAAAAGGCCCGCTTGCAGAGGTGGTCCAAACTTTCGGTCCATAAAGGATCAGCTGATTTCAGCAACATCTGCGTGCACCCGATTGCCCCTTATGGTCGGGGGAAGGGCAGGGGAATCCGCGGCGGAGGTTCGATGGTCCACACAACGGCGTACGAAACGCAAGCACCCTGGAAATGGGGTTGGGTGCAGGCTTTGAGGGTGAGGCGTACGCGCCTGTCCGTCAGGTCTACGGGCGTTCGAAAGGCCAGGGTCGCCCGCTCATACCCCTGGAGTTGGGTGCGCACCTTGGTGCAGGTGGGAATGCCTTCGGGGGTATAGGTGTGGTAGACGGCCCCTGTGTCCAGGACTTCAATGTACACGTCCATAGAGCGAAGGGGTGTGGCCGTCAGATTTTTCACCTGGACTAAAAGGGCTGGCGAGAAGAAGGCCGGACAGAAAGGGCTCATGGTGGGGTGCTGACGGGGCAGGGAGAAGGCCCCTGGAGGTGGAGGAGGGGGTGTGACCCGAGGAAGAGCCTCCTCCGGGCCCAGGACGTCCAGCCAACGAACCCAGGCCCAGCAAGTTGCACCTGAAGGCAGGGCCACCATACGATAGGCGTAGTACACGGGATTGTGCCCGACCACCTGCACCCGCTGTCCCGGCGCCAGGAGGGCGACGGCCCGATAGTAAGGGGCCGGGCCTTCCCGACAGTACAGATTGCCTGTGACGGTCGCCGGCACCGCGGCCAGGACGGTCGGCGATAGGGATGGGGTAGGCGTGAGGGAGATGGTGGGGACACGTGTCCCCGGAAACGGGGATGAAGGCGTGGGGGTTGGGGATGGCGTGAGCAGGACGCCAGCCGTGGCGGTTTTTTGCGCCCGTAAGACCTGTACGTAGGCGGTCTGGGTCAGGGCAAAGGGTGTGAGTTCGGCATTTCTCAAGGTCTGGGCAGCATTCTCCTTCTGGCATCCCGCCAGCAGGGCGAACCCCAGGGCCATGGCCCAGAACACCCCGAGTCCTCGGCAGGTGCGTACCATGTCCCCTATGCTCCCTGGCGCACGGCCGTGGCCAGATTGCGTTTGAGCAGATAGCTGGCCGTCAGGAGCCCACCGGACAGGGCTCCGGCCACGCCCGCGGTGGCGACATCCGCGCCCGTGAGGTACAGGCCGGGTATGGGCGTCTGAGGGCGCAGCATAGGCTCCCGGAAGCGGGCCGGGTTGTGGTTGAGACCGTAGATGGCCCCTTGCGGATGGCCGGTGAAGTGTACGGTGCTCAAGGGGGTGGAGAGTTCGGCGTGCACGACGTGGCCTTTCACTTGCGGAACCATGCGATACAAAACCGTGAGCAGACGTTCGGTAAAACGGGCCTTGAGGGTTTCGTAGTCTTCCCCGCGACGTTGCCAGGGGCGGTCGGACCAGCGTTGGAACCATTCCCAGCGGGCCGGTGTGATGACCTGGAGGGTGGCCCGGCCAGGATAGCGGCGGGGGAAGTCAGGGTCCCGGGCCGAACCAAAGGAGATGAAGACCAGAGGCAAGGGCGCCTCCGGGTCCGACAGGTAGCGAGCCATATGGGCATCGTGGTCGGGACCGGGATAGACCCAGATGTTGTGCTTGGGAAGGTCCAGGGTACGATCGTCGGCATCCAGGCCCACGTAGAGGTTCAGGTGGGCCATGGAGAGGCCCACACGCTGGACGACCTGCTGGGCTTGTTGGCGTATGGGATGATCCTGGGGGAGCAGGCGCAGGAAAGTGGTGGCAAAGCCCGCGTCGCTGATGACGCGCGGGGCATGGATAAGGTGGCCGTTGGTGAGGCGCACGCCCACCGCGCGGCCCCGAGCATCCAGCAAGATGCGGTCCACTTCCGCCCGGATGACCACCGCGCCCCCCAGAGAGGTCAGTTCTTGGGTGGCTTCCCGGGCCAATACCGACGCGCCTCCAACGGGATAGGCCGCGCCGTTCCAATAATGCCGGGTCAACATGGCCTGCATGACGAAACTCGACTGACCCGGTGGGAGCCCATAATCGCCATACTGCCCCGTGAGCACGGTTTGCAGGATGGGGTCTTGGATGAACCCCGCCAGTACCTCTCGGGTGGTGCGGTCCGCATATCGGTAGAAGCCCTTCAGGAGCAGCCTTTCGGGCACGCCCTTCATCGGTAAGGGGAGGGCTTTGGCCAGGAAGTAGCGCAGGGACGCCCGCGTGGCCTCCCGGACGGCCTGGATGTAGGCGTCCAGCCCCCGGGCTTCATGGGGGAAGTGTTCCAACAGGGCTTCCCGCCAGGCCTCGCGACCGGCAGGGAAATCCACCACCGTGTCGCCCACCACGATGCGGTCGTACACCTCCCCCAGGGAAGCCCACCGTATCCGTCCTCCGGTCACCACGTGGAAGAGCCGGGCGGTCAGGGACTCGGGACGCAGCACCTCGCCGATGTAATGGACGCCCACGTCCCACTCGAAGCCCTTGCGGGTGAAGGTGTGGGTGAAGCCGCCCGCGGTGTAATGTCGTTCCAGGACCAGCACCCGCCATCCGCCGTACTTGGCCAGGAGTACGGCCGCGGTCAGGCCACCGATGCCCGACCCAATCACGATGGCGTCGTAACCTTCCCACTGGGTGTGCTTGTGGTATGGGGTGCCTACAAAGGACTCACTCATATCGAAGGGCCTCCACAGGTTCAAGATTCGCGGCTCGATTGGCCGGATAGAAGCCGAAGAAGATGCCCACCGCGGCGGAGAACAGGGTGGCCAGCAGGATGGCCTGGAGGTCCACCACCGCGGGCAGGGTGGTGTCGAAGCGGGCCGCGACCAGTTCCACACCCCGGGCAATGCCCCATCCCAAAAGGATGCCCAGGAGACCACCCACCAGGCTCAGGGTCACGGCTTCCACCAGGAACTGGATGAGAATGTCTCGTTTGCGCGCGCCCAGGGCCTTGCGTAAGCCGATTTCCCGGGTGCGTTCCGTCACGCTCACCAGCATGATGTTCATAATCCCGATGCCGCCCACGAGCAGAGAAATGGCCGCGATGCCCCCCAGGAAAACGGTGAGCACCCCGGTGATGACCTGAAAGATTTGCAAGAACTCCTGCTGGGTGAAGATGGTGAAATCGTCCTCCTCGCCAGGCCGCAGGCGTCGTCGCACTCGCAGGATTTGACGAATTTCTTCCTGGGCCGCGTCAATGCGGTCCGGTGACACAGCCGAGGCCATGATGACGTCCACCTTGCCCCGGTCCTCGGGGAACAGGCGCGCGTAGGCCGTGGTCAGGGGGATGACCACCCGGTCGTCCTGGGTGCCGCCGAAGCCGGCCGCGCCCTTGTATTCCAGCACCCCGATGACCCGGAAGGGGTAGCCCTGGATGAAAATCGTGGTTCCCACCACGTCGTGGTCCCGACCGAAGAGAATCTTGGCCAGTTCCGGACCGATGACGGCCACCGAGGCCCGGTTGAGCAGGTGCTCTTCGGTTAGGAAGGTGCCCTCGATGACGTTGTAATTCCGGACGATGCGGTACTCGGGGGTCACCGCGAACACCAACGTGGTGTAGGTCTTGTCCCCGTACCGCACCCGCACACTGCGGCGTAACAAGGGTACGACGTATTGGAGGGAAGGCGCGGCCTGAGGGTCCTGCAAGGCATACGCATCGGCCAGTTTAAGCGGGGGAATGTTGAGTTGCGCGGCCGGGTCCCGTTGTGGATTGCCCGGCCCCACCAGGATGAGGTTGGTCCCTAGGCCCTGAATGTTCTCGGTGATGATTTTTTGTGCGCCCCGTCCCAGGGCCAGGAGGGCGATGACCGCGGCCACGCCGATGACGATGCCCAGAATGGTGAGGAAGGAGCGCAACTTGTTGGCCGCCAGACTTCGCAAAGCCTCGGTGATGGCCAGGTACAGCGTGCTGAGCATGGGCGGTCTCCTTGGGTCCCTCAACGGGGTCAGCGAGTCCCGGTCCGTTCTTCCCGGAGCAGACGTCCGTCCCGGATGTGGAGGATGCGCTGCATCATGTGGGCGACCTCGGGGTCATGGGTGACCACGATGAGGGTGGTCCCCTGCTCCCGATTCAACGTGAGCAGGAGGTCCATGATTTCGCGGCCGGTGCGGGAATCCAGGTTGCCTGTGGGCTCGTCGGCCAGGATGATGCTGGGATTGTTGATGATGGCCCGGGCAATGGCCACCCGCTGTTGCTGGCCGCCCGAAAGCTCGTTGGGACGATGGTGAAGTCGGTCGCCCAATCCTACCCGTTCCAGGGCCTCCCGGGCCCGCTCGCGAGCACCCCGCAATACCCCCGCGTAACGTAAGGGCAGCGCCACGTTCTCCAGCGCCGACATCCGGGGCAGCAGGTTGAAGGTCTGGAACACGAAGCCTACCTTGCGGTTACGAATATGAGCCAATTCGTCGTCACTCAGGTCGGAGACCCGCTGGCCGTCCAGGTAGTACTCGCCCCGCGTGGGTTTGTCCAGGCACCCCAGAATGTTCATCAACGTCGACTTGCCCGAGCCAGAGGGCCCCATGATGGCCACGGCCTCGCCTGGATAGATGGTGAAGGACACCCCTTGAAGTGCCGGGACCTCCACGTTTCGTCCCAGGCGGTAGACCTTCTCCAGGTCGCGAACCTCGATCACTGGCGTTTCCGTGGTCATGGCTCCCTCGTGGACCGGCCTCGCTTCTCGCGGCATGGAGACGTCCCGGCCCGTTCTCAGTTCGTTCACGGGCCGAACGCGGACGGCGTGGGTGGATTGAGGACCACCAGGTCCCCTTCTTTCAGGTCGCCCTCCAGTACCTGGGTGTAGGCTTCGGAGCTCAGGCCCAGTTTGACGGGCACCGGCGTGGGTACCTCATCGCGCAGGACGTAAACCGTGGGCTGCCCTTCCACCACCCGAATGGCCCGACTGGGCACCAGCAGTACGTCCGTTTGCACGTCGCCGTAAATGGTCACCGCGGCGGTCATGCCCGGCTTGATGCGTTCGTCGGGGTCCGTCATGCGAATGCGTACCCGGAACTGGATGAGCCCCGATTGGGGGTCCACGGTACCCACCAGGGCCACTTCTTCCACCACGCCGTGGAACAG
>WFVP01000053.1 GCA_015491595.1 Anaerolineales bacterium | reverse complement strand
GGCGAAGGCGCCGGGTGCCGCAATCAGGACACTTGCGCAGCCCGAAGGCGTAGTCCTTCCAGGTGAGGCTGCGGCCACAGGCGGGACATTGGGGCCGCAGCCTCAGGCCGCCATGGGGGAGTTGGTCGGCCAGGTAGTTGATGACCAGCCCGGCACCGGCACCCAATAGGGCCAGAGACCAAAGATTGGCAAGGACCACGGCTCATCGCTCCTGCAAGTAGGAGAACACCAGACCCAGCCCGCCGAACATGAGCAATGCGGCGATGACGATGGCCACCGGAAACCGGGATTCCAGGGGTGGCTCCGGTGGCAGGAACGTGGGTTGGGCCAGGGGCGGCGGTGGAGTGAAGGTGGGCAGCCGGGTGGGCGGTGTGGCCAGCAGGAACTGGGCGGCCAGCGTAGGGTCCGGCGTGGGGATTTCCTGTGTGGGTGTGGGTGGTGGCTTTACCACGGGCAGAGGCCCGTTGATGACCCGGACATAGCGGAAGAACACCCACCCTACCCCGTCCGGCGCGCCGGGATAGCGAATCTGAATCCAACTTCCCCCCGGGCTGCGCCCCAGCGCGGGCGCGCGCTGTCCCACGACCAACATGCCGACCACCGGGTACTCCACGCTGGGTCCGGCCCGCACCGCGATTTGCCGTTCGGTGCCCGGCACGACTTCAATCATGGGGCCAGGAGTGGGGGTTTGGGCCTGCACCCGGCGCACCGGGGACATCCATCCCAGCAGCCCGCTCAGGGCCAGACCCAGACCCATCCACAAGCAGATACGTCGTCTCACCATCATGGGGTCACCCCTTTCCGACGTGGGCAAGTCTACCGGAAGCCGGGCTCAGACTCAACACCTTTAGGACGAAGAACAGAACAAAGGATGACCCGATCATGGGATGATACCGCCTGATATCCATCCCCGCTGTTCCACACCCCTGAATTGTGGAGAGATTTTATCCATTCGCGCAGGCCTCTTCGGGTACTGGACCGCGAGGGTAAGGATAAATTGATGGGGCGGCGAAGCCGCCCCATCAATTTATTTTCTTTCCTGCGGCCCCGTGCCCGGTCAGGGCTATCGATGTAATTGCCTCGTTTCATGAGAGAATTGGTATTAGTACACGAATTCCCGGATGTCGTATTTGCTGATGCGCGGGCGGGCATGGCGGGGATAGGACAGGCCCGACAAGATGGCCTGCATCTGGGCCTGTTGTTCCTCGGGGGTCAGCGGCCGGATGCCCTCTCTAACCGCCTCTCGGGCATAGGGCATGTCCGGGGTCACCACCAGTTCCGAGAAGTAGAGGATGTCTTCGGGTCCCAGGTCCATGGCCCGCACCAGTTCCACGGTGTGTTGCACGTGGGCCTGCGCGAAACGGTGGCCCCCGGCTCCCAGCAGGACGATGACGCCCACGGCCAGCCCTCCGGCTTTCATGGCCTGCACTGCCCGCAGGGCATCTTCAGGGGTGCCCGGTTTGCGTAAGAAGCGCAGGAGCCCGGGGTCCCCGCTTTCCAACCCGATGTACACTCGCCGCAATCCCCGTTCCCGCAGGGCAGCGTAATCTTCGGGCTGCTTTTTCTCTCCGCTGAACCCGTCCAAAAAGGCGTAGAGTTCGGCAAAGGCGGGCTCCGGGAGACCTCGGCGGACTTCCTCCACCAGGGGAATCAGGCGGGACATGGGCACCACCAGGGCGTTGGCATCCCCCAGAAAGACCCGTTTTCGCAAGTACAGTCCCTCGCCCAGATAGGCCCGGATGGCCCGGATGTGTTCTCGCACTTCGTCCGGGCGCTTGATGCGGAAAGGCCGGTCTCGAAAGAAGGTGCAGAAGGTGCAGGTGTTGAAGGAACAGCCCTCGGTGATTTGCACAACGACCGAGAGGTACTGGTCCGGGGGGAGGATGCCGATGGGCTTGTACACCTGGGCATAGCGTTTTGCATCCTCCCGGGAGCGGGCTTCATCAAAGGTGAGAATGCGCTCCAGCAGGCGCCAGACTTCGGGGGGAAGGGGCTCCTCCGTGCGGGCCTGTCCCTGCTTCAACGCGTGTACCCAATCGGCCACGGCCTTGCGGGCCTCGGCCTCCACCTGGCGGGCTTCTTCAGGCGTCAACCAGCGGCGTTCCCGGGGACGACCGGGTTCCCGCCACTTGACCAGCATCACGCCGTTGAGGGCCCGGCGGTAGGTTTTCCCACCTAAGAGGAAGGTCCAGGGACGGCCCTCCGCGTCGTACGTATAGACCCGGACCTTATGGTGCATGTCCAGACTGAGGGTAAGGCCTCCGGGGAACACCCTCACCCGAAAGGGTCGTTCGTTCCACGTGCCCCAGTAGGAGGTGTAGGCGGTCAAGGCCCTCATGGGGACTCTGAGCCGGTCCAGGCGGGGTTATCCAGACGAATGCCGTGCCCGCGCACCGTAACCAGGTAGCTGTGGTCGGGGTCGTACTCCGCCAGCCGCTCCCGCAGGCGGTGCAGCAGGGCGTCCAGGGCGGGCTGGGCTACCCAGAGGGATTCCTTCCCCCAGATGGCCTCCACCAGTTCGGCCCGAGGAACCACTTCGCCGGCCCGCCGGTACAGCACCTCCAGCAGACGGAACTGCAAAGGCGAGAGGGGCGGTTGGACCTCTTTCCCCAAGACCCACACCCGATGGGCCTCCAGGTCCATCTCCAGGCGGTGGGTGAAGGTACGTTCTGCTTCTGGGGCAGCGGGAAGCCAGGTGGCGGCTTCATCCAGGGGCAGGGTCTGGGTTTCCCCGGGCCCTACCAGGACGAAACGCTGCGCCAGGGCCAGGATGAGGGTATCCCCCTCCCTCATCCTGGCGGGCTTCCCGGGTTCCAGACGTTCACCGTTGAGGAAAGTGCCGTTTTTACTCCCCAGGTCTTCCACCCACACCCCGCGTTCTTGGGGATAAACCCGCGCGTGGCGGCGGGAGACCTGCCGGTTGGGGATGACGACATCGCACTGGGGGTCTCGTCCCAGGAGGAGTTCTCGGTCCACCGGCCAGCGCTGTTGGTCCAGGGTTCCGCCCAGGGCCAGCAACATGGGAACCGGCTCGGAAAACAAAGGCCCGGTCATGGTCGCTCTCCGCTCATTCCAAACGATACCTGCAATACGCCCAAAACCCGCACCGGGCACACCGGGATGCCGAAGCATGGGACCGCCCCGGCGGACGCCCGAGCCGTTGGTATCGTCGCATGCGTTCCAGCAAGGCCAGCAGGTCCGCCTCCCGCTGCGGGGTTACCTCAATCCTAAAGGTGCTTTCGGGATAGCGCAAGATGGCAAAGGGTACGTGCTTTCCCAACACCCGCCGAATCAACAGCGCATAGGCCAGCACCTGGTAGACGTGACCGGGATAGGGTTCAGCGGGCGTGCGTC
>WFVP01000052.1 GCA_015491595.1 Anaerolineales bacterium | reverse complement strand
GTTCCGCCAGTGCTTGGAGGACCTCCACCTCTTGTTGCACCACGCGGGCCATGCGGGCCAGGGTCTCCCGTACGCGAGGGTGGAATTCCCGCTCCAGCAAGGGAAGGAGCAGGTGACGAATGCGGTTGCGGGTGAACCGCAGGTCACGATTGGTGGGGTCCTCGCGGTAAGGCAGGTTCTGTTCCCGACAATAGGCCAGCACCTCTTGCCGGGAAATCCCGAGAAACGGCCTGACCAGGGGAATGGCGGGGTCCCAGAGGTGGGTTTTGGGGCGCATGCCCTGAAGTCCGGTGAGACCGCTTCCCCGAAGGAGGTGCAGGAGCACCGTTTCCGCCTGGTCGTCTTGGGTGTGGGCCACCGCGACGGCCTGGGCGCCCACGTCCCGGGCCACGCGAAACAGGAACCGATAGCGCACTTCCCGGGCCGCGGTTTCCAGGGAGAGCCCGTGAGCATCCGCGTAGCGGGCCACCTCCGCCCGCTCCAGGTGGAGGGGGAGGTTCCAGGCTCGACTGAGTTGACGCACCAGGGCGGCGTCTTCCCGGCTATCGGGGCGCAGACCGTGGTCCAGGTGGGCCAGGTGGAGACGGAAGCCCAGGGTTTGGAGGAGATGGGCCATGGCGACGCTGTCCGGACCGCCGGAAATTCCCACCACCACCGGCGCATGGGGCTCGAGCAGCGCGTATTGGCGAATCCAGCGCTGGACGCGACGCGACAGGTCTTCCTTCTTCATCGCCTCTCCCCTTCTGCATTGACCCCGAGCACTCTTCTATCCTACCACCTTGCAGGGGCTGTCCCAACCCGCTCCCCCATCGCGGTTTTCCTGAGCAAACCCCATCCGAAACAAGTGGGAGTGTTCGAAACATGCGGTGCAGCCGCTGCCTTCACATTATCTCTTCTTTGCGAAGTCCCGTACCCGGGCAGGCCTGTGCGAAGGGCATGGGATGATTTTTCGAAACACTCCCCCGAAACAAGTTGCCCTTTGTATCTTTTTGGATTATGCTGAAAATGATGCCCGTTTTTTCACCCAAGGAGCACTTGGAAATGGATTTTCTCAAACAGCGATGGGTTCTGGTGGTAGGAGGTCTGCTGTTCGTCCTGTTCCTTTGCGGTGTGGCGACGGTGAGCGCGTTGCTGTTGTGGCGGCCCATGGCTCGCGGTCCGGCGACGCCTACAGTGGATTGGATGGGCACTCAGATTGCGGCCACCTTGAGCGCCTTGCCGGGAACGGCGTCTTCCCCGACATCGTCCCTCGCCTCTTCCCCGACGTCCCCTTTGCCTACGACCGCGACTCCAGCCGTGACGGATACACCGGCGCCGACGGACACTCCGGTTCCCTCACCCACGCCGCGGTGTCTGGCGGCTCGTTTCGTCACCGACGTCACCGTCCCCGACGGCACGGTGTTCGCGCCCAACACGCCCTTTACCAAGACCTGGCGCTTGCGGAACGTGGGGGCCTGCACCTGGACCACCGCCTTTGTGGTTTACTTCGACGAAGGGGATGCTATGGGCGCGCCAGCCCAGGTCAATCTCCCCCACGCGGTGGAACCCGATGAAACGGTGGACGTCAGTGTGGACATGCAGGCGCCCTCCACGCCCGGCACCTACAAGGGGTACTGGAAGCTGCGTTCGGACACCGGCCAGTCCTTCGGCATCGGCGCGGAGGCCGACCGTCCTTTCTGGGTGGAGATCGGGGTGGTCGCGCCGTCCCCAACGCCCACGCCCGAGCCGCCCAGCGCGGTGGCCATATCCATCCCCTACGACCCGGCCAACAGCGGCACCCTCTATCAGACGGGCGAAGACACCATCGGCGGAAGCGTGATTGCCGGCGATACCAGCACCAATGTGCAGGCGCGCGGATACTTCACCTTTGACATCAGCGGTGTCAGCGGCACGGTCCTCCAGGCCGAACTCACCCTCACCTGCAGTCGGGTGCGCAATCCCTTCACCGACCTGTTGGGGATTTGGCTGGCCGAAGTGGAGTACGCTTTGCCCTTGCGCCCCCTGCACTTCGGCATCAGCGGACAGGCCATTACCCTGCTGGAAGCGCTGCCCGGAGGGCCCATTGACGTCACGGGTCGCGTGGCGGCCGACGTGGCTGATGGGGACCCTTACTTCCAGATTCGCATGCATCCCAAGCGGCCCACGGATAACGATGGGCAGGCGGATTACATGATGTGCGGGAACGCGGTGCTCCACGTGACCTATCAACCCTGAAGCATCCTGCGCTTCGGCGTTCCCGGCATTGCACAAAGGTGGTTCGGAGGAGGAAAGGAGGATGTCACCCGTTCGTGCCCTGCCTGCGCGCGGTTTGTCCCGGGAGGAGGTGCTGGCTGCCCTGCGGACCATGAAGGCCCAGGACGCGGCCTGGAAGCAAGGACGGGTCTTCAGCCTGGTGTACTATGCCGGGGACGAGGTGCTGGATGTACTGCGGGAGGCCGCGCTCCTTTTCTTCTCGGAAAACGCCCTCAACCCCCTGGCTTTCCCCAGTTTGCGTCGCATGGAGACCGAGGTGGTGGCCATGGTCGCGGGCCTGTTGGGCGGGGATGAGGACACCGTAGGGACCATGACCTCCGGGGGCACCGAGAGCATCCTGCTGGCGGTGAAGGCGGCCCGTGATTGGGCCCGGGAGCACCGTCCCACCCCCGGAACGCCGGAAATCCTCGCGCCCAGCACCGTGCATCCGGCCTTCGACAAAGCCGCGCACTACTTCGGCCTGCGCCTGGTCCGGGTTCCCGTGGGACCCGACTTTCGCGCGGACGTCGAGGCCATGCGAAAGGCCATCACGTCCAACACCATCTTGCTGGTGGGTTCGGCCCCTTCTTATCCGCAAGGGGTTATGGACCCCATTCCAGAGATGGCCGCGCTGGCGCAGGAACACGGCCTCCTGTTCCACGTGGATGCGTGCGTGGGAGGCCTGTTTCTGCCCTTCCTGCGCCGTTTGGGTTACCCGGTACCGGACTTCGACTTTCGCGTGCCGGGCGTGACGTCCATGTCCGCGGACCTGCACAAGTACGGCTATGCGGCCAAAGGGGCCTCGGTGGTCCTGTATCGCAACGCGTCCCTGCGCAAGTACCAGTTCTTCGTCAGCACCGACTGGTCGGGGGGCATCTATGCGTCGCCGGGGATTGCCGGCACCCGTCCGGCCGGGCCCATCGCTGCGGCTTGGGCGGTGATGCACTTTCTGGGGGAAGAGGGCTACATGCGCCTGACCCGTCAGGTGATGGAGACCGTGGAGCGCTTGCGACAGGGGATTGAGGCCATCCCGGGGCTGCATATCCTGGGCGAGCCCGTGATGAGCATCCTGGCCGTGGGCTCCTCCCGGTACGACATCTACGAGATTGCCGACGAGATGGCCCTGCGGGGCTGGCACCTGGACCGTCAGCAGCGCCCCCCCAGCCTGCATCTCACCGTGACGCCGGCCCATGCCGCGGTGGTAGAGGCCTTTCTCGAAGACCTGGAGGTCGCGGTGCGCCAGGTGGCCCGGCCTGACCCCGGCCGATGGGGACGCACCCTGCTGGTACGCACGGTCGCGGCCCTGTTGCGACGGCTTCCCCAGGGGGTGACCCGACGGCTCATCGCCCGGGCGTCGGGCCTCTTCCAGCCCGGCTCGGGGGAAGGTCGGGACGCGCCCCTCTACGGCCTGATGGGTTCTCTGCCCCGCCGGGAGGACGTGCGGGAAGCCGTCCTGGCGTTGCTGGACCAGATTTTCCGTCCGCCCGAGGAATGACCCATTTCCTGTGGAGGAGGCTCATCCATGCGGGAAGCGGCCCGACGCCTCAGTCAAACGCACCTGGAGGACCATCGCCCCCTGTCCTTTTGGGTGAAGCTGGTGTACGGCTCGGGGGAGTGGAGCCGTTCCAGCTTCGGCACTTTGCGGCAGCTCTTCTACGCCATTTTCCTTACCGACGTGGTGGGCCTGGAGCCCCGATTGGCTTCGGTGGCCGCCCTGGCGGGGATTCTCTGGGACGCCATCAACGACCCCCTGGTGGGGATGCTGAGCGACCGCCTGCAGACCCGGTGGGGGCGCCGCCGTCCCTTCTTCCTCTTCTTCGCCATTCCCTTCGGATTGGGTTTCCTGGCCTTGTGGTGGGCCCCACCCTGGTCCTCGCCCTGGGCCGTGGCCCTGACCGTGACCCTGGCCTTCATGTTGAGCGACACCCTGCAGACCCTGGTGGTCATCCCCTATTTCGCGCTCACCGCGGAGCTCACGCCCGATTACGACGAGCGCACGTCCATCACCACCTACCGCATGTTCTTCAACCTCATGGCCTCGTTGGTCACCGCGGTGGCGGCTCCGCAAATCCTGGATATGGCCCTGAAGGCGGGGTTGACGCAACAGCAGGGGTATCTCATCGTCGCGGCCCTGTTTGGCGGCCTGGCTACGATTCCCTTCCTGCTTATCTTCGCCGTCATTCGGGAACCGGTCCGGGGGGTGCAGGCCGCGCAGGAAGCCCGGGAGACGCCTTTCCGGGATTCCCTGCGGGCCGCGTGGGCCAACATTCCCTTTCGCTTCGCGGCGGGGCTGTACCTCCTCAACTGGGTCACCTTCGACCTGGTGGCCCTGATGCTGCCCTATTACCTGCTCTACTGGATTGCCGGGGGACACCTGGTCACCCAGGTTTCGCTGTTGGGCGTGGAGCTGGCCCTGGAGTCCGCGGTGCTGGGGCTGCTGCTCATCGCCGCCATCGCGGCCCTTCCTCTGTGGAACGGGATGGCCCACCGCTGGGGGAAGCGGGAGACGTACATCGTGGGCATGCTCTTCTGGGCCGGGGTGCAGTTGGTGCTGTACTTCGTGCCACCGGGACGGGTGAACCTGGTGCTTCTCATGGCGGTGCTGGCTGGCTTGAGCGTGTCCACGGCCCACGTCCTGCCCGAGGCCATCTTCCCCGATGTGATTGAGTGGGACGAGCTGCGCACCGGACGGCGTCAGGAAGGCATCTACTACGGCATCAAGAACTTCATTCGGAAGCTCACCGGCGCCGGGGCGATTTTCTTCGCTTTGCAGGCTCTGGGATGGTTTGGCTATCAAACGCCTCCGAAAGAGGCGGTGGTCTTCCAGCAGCCCCCGCCGGCCCTGCAGGCGATTCGGGTGCTGACCGGTCCCATGGGCGCGGTGCTCCTGCTGAGCGCGGTGCTGATGGCCTGGTTCTATCCCATTACCCGGGAGCGCCATGCCCGCATCCGGCGCCTGCTGGCCCGGCGACGGGAATTGCGGGCCTCTGGAGAGCGCATTCCCCAGTGACCCCTCATCCGGGCATCCGCTGGAGGTCCCCGGCTTCCTCCTGAATCAGGTCCAGGAAGGCCCGCACCACTTTGGGGTCGAAGAGCCGTCCGGCCTGGTCGCGGAGGTAGTCCAGGGCCTTTTCCCGGGGCCAGGCCGGGCGGTAGGGGCGGTCACTGGTGAGGGCGTCGTACACGTCCACCACGGCGAAGATGCGGGCCGCCAGGGGGATGTCCTCGCCCTTGAGCCCATAGGGATATCCAGTACCGTCCCACCGCTCATGGTGGTAGAGGGGGATTTCCAGCGCGGGACGCAGGTAGGCGATGTCCCCCAGCATCTCCAGCGCGAACAGGGGATGGCGCTTCATGAGCTGCCATTCCACCGAGGAGAGGGGGCCGGGCTTGAGCAGGATGGCGTCGGGGATGGCGATTTTGCCGATGTCGTGGAGCAGGGCACCCCGGCGAATGTGGACCAGTTGCTCCTCAGAAAGGCCCATGGCGCGCGCCAGGCGCAGGGTGAGCTCGGTGACCCGCAGGGTGTGACCGCGGGTCTCCGCGTCCCGCATTTCCAGCAAGCGTCCCCAGCCCTTGATGGTCTCGTCGTAGGCCTGGATGAGTTCCTGATGGGCGCGTTGCAGGTCTTCGAAGAGGTGGGCCCGTTCGATGAACAGCCCAATCTGGCGTCCCAGGGCGTCCAGGAGGTCGATTTCGTCCTCCCGCCAGGTCCGGGGCTGGGACGCGGCCACGGCGATGCCGCCAATCCGGCGCCCCTTGGCCCATAGCGGTGCGACCAGCATGGCCCGTATCCCCGCGCGCCAGAAGAAGTCCGCCTGGGCAAAGGGGCCGCTCTTTTGCACGTCCTCCACCACGATGACTTTGTCCAGGGGGATGTTCCGGCGCCGGGCGTAGACCGCGGTCAGCGGGCCGATGTCCCGGGGAACGTGACGAAGCACGGCCAGGCCCTGCTGGGAAAGGCCGGAGGGAATCCAGATGGCTCCCTTCTGGAGGTGGAGCACCTGCAGGAGCCGGTCCAGAGTGACCTCCAGCAGGGCGTCCAGGTTGCTGAGGTGCTGGGAAGCCTCGGTGAGGACGGCGTTGAGGGCCTCCAGATGGGCGGCCCGGCGTCGGGTCTCTTCGAACAGTTGGGCGCGCTGGAGCACCAATGCCGCGGTGGAGGCGATGCTCTGGAGCACCTGCAGGTCGTGGGTCTCAAAGGCGTGGGGGACCAGGCTGGCCAGGGAAATCACTCCCAGCACTTCCTCGCCCAGAAGCAAGGGGGCGGCGATGACGCTGCGGATGTTCCGGACTTCCTCCAGTGCCGCGATAGAGACGTCCCAGCGGAACCAGGTGCCTTCCTCCCGGACGTCGTGAATCAGTAGAGGGCGGCGCTCCCGGGCCACCCGGGCGGCCAGGCCCACGCCGGGCGGGAAGACGAAATCCCGCAAGCGCTCGGGATGAGCGAATCCCACCAGGGCATGGATGCGCAGGCTACCGTCTTCCTCCATGAGGAGGATGGAGCCCTTCTCCGCGGCCGGCACCGCGTGCAGCGCGGCCTCCAGGATGCGTTCCAGCAGGGTATCCCGATGCAGGGTTTCGCCCAGGGCCTCGGCGATGGCGATTTGGGCCTCCATCTGGCGTTCGTGGCGCTTGCGCTCCTCGATATCCCGCATGATGGAGACGAAGTGGGTGATGTCGCCGCGCTCGTCGTGCACGGGGGCGATGACCTGTTCCGCGTGGAAAAGGCTGCCGTCCTTCTTGCGGTTGATGATTTCGCTGCGCCAGACGTGGCCGGAGAGGATGGTCTCCCACAGGCGCTGGTAGAAGTCCCGGCCGTGGACGCCGGACTTCAACAGGCGCATGTTCTGGCCCAGGGCCTCTTGTGGGGCGTAGCCCGTCATGTGGGTGAAGGCAGGGTTGTGCCAGAGGATGTTGCCGTAGCGGTCCGTGATGACCACGGAGTCCGCCGCGTGCTCCAGGGCCAGGGCCAGCAGGCGCAGCTGCTCTTCCACCCGCCGCCGGTGGGTGACGTCCTGGAAAATGACCTGGATGGCTGGCTGGCCTTCGAAGAGGATGGGCACGCCCACCACTTCCACCTGTATCACCGAGCCGTCCAGGCGCAGGAACCGCTCCTCCATGACCGGCGCGGGTTCCCTGGTCTCCAGGACGCGGCGGATGCGTTCCCGGATGCGGTCCCGGTCGTCGGGGTGGACGAAATCCAGTACCGGCCGTCCCAGGAGCTCTTCGGGGTCCCGGGCCCCCAGGAGTTGCGCGGCCGTGGGGTTGACGAAGACCACGCGGCCGTTCTGGTGGATGGCAATGCCGTAAGGGCAGTTGTCCACCAGGGCGCGGTAGCGGGCTTCGCTGACCTGGAGCGCGGCCTCGGCCCGTTTATGCTCGGTGATGTCCACGGCGGAGCCAATGGCCGCGGGGCGGCCCTGCCAGGTGATGCTGGCCGCGGAGAAGTCAATCCATCGCACCTGGCCGTCCTTGCGCAGCAGTTTGATTTCGTAGTGGGCTGGGACCGCTTCCCCGCGCTGCCGGGCCAGCCCGCGTTGACGCACCATCTCCCGATGGTCGGGGTGGACCACCATCCAGAAGGGCATGTTGAGGAGTTCTTCGGCGGTATAGCCGGTGATGCATTCGGTGGCCGGGTTGACATAGACGAAGCGCTCGTCCGCGTACACGAAGATGGCCACGGTGGCGTTTTCCGCCAGCGCGCGGAAGCGCTCCTCGCTTTCCCGCAAGGCCTGTTGGGCCTGCACCTGGGCGGTGATGTCCCGGGCGATGTGGAAGGTCTCCTTGACCTGGCCGTCCTTGTGGAAGGTGCGGCCCCGAATTTGCACGATGAGGCGCTGGCCGGACCGAGTCTGGATGGGGAGCACCGCCGCGCTCACCGGCTCGCCGCTCCAGATGCGGCGCAGCAGTTCCGCGGCCTGCTCCCGGGCTTCGGGGGCCACCACGTCCAGGGCCCGCCGGCCCAGGAGTTCCCGCTCCTCGTATCCCAGAGCCTGGCACAGGGACTGGTTGACGAAGGTGAAGCGCCCCTGGGCATCCAGGGTGAAGATGAAATCGTTGGCGTGGGTCAGGTACGTCCGGAACTGCTCCTCCCGGGCCTGCAGCTGGGCCAGCAGGGCGTCCTGCTCCCGGCGCATCCGGGCCCGCTCCCAGGCCAGTTGCAGCCGGAAGGGAAGGCGGCGCAGGTCGGCCGCGGTCTTGAGCAGGTAGTCCATGGCCCCGCGATGGACGGCTTCCATGGCCTGGGCCTCGCGCGTCCGTCGGGTCAGCACCAGGACCGGCAGGTAGGGGTCCACCCGCCGCACGATGTCCAGGACGCGCAAACCCCGGGCGCCGGGCAGGTTCAAATCGGTGAGCACGATGTCAACGTCTTGCTCCTGGAGGGTGTCTTCCAGTTGGCTCCCCGTGCTGACTTCGATGAGGCGGAAGGGCGTGTTTCGGAGGGCATGGCGTACTTTGCGACGGTCCGACGTGGAGGCATCACCATAAAGGACACGAAGACCAACGGACATACAAGTACTCCTGTACAGAGCCTTCGGATTTCCCCTTGTTAATCCTACACCAGTGGGGAAACACGGGAGTAAGGAAAATGCCCTTTTGCGTTGGTGCAGCCGGCTGCGCGACCGGAATCCGCTCTCGCCTTCCCCAAGCAGAAGATTTGCACATTTTTTGTGATAAAGCGTAATTCGAACCAATTATATTGCAAAGCTGACCAAAAGGCAAGGGAGGGGAAGGATGGAGCGCCGAGGTACCCCGCATCTTTCGAACTCCCCCAGGGCAGGGATGGAAGGGGCCGAGGGACGGGTTCGTTATAATAGGCGGGACCTTGCCCCTCGGGAGATGGTATGGACGAAGCCGCGAAGGCCAACGCCCTTTTGGAT
>WFVP01000051.1 GCA_015491595.1 Anaerolineales bacterium | reverse complement strand
GCCTGAAGTCCCATAAGGAAGGGAATCAGCGGCTCCTGGGGCGCGAGACGCCGGGCCCTGCGCCAGGCTTTCCAGGCGTCCTCGGAGCGGCCCGTCCGGGCCAGACCTTCTCCCAAATACGCCCAGGCAGGTCCGTATTCGGGAGCCTGTTGTGTGGCCCGCATCCAGGCTTCCAGGGCCAGGTCCCAGTAGCCCACCTGGGCCAGCCCCCGGCCGATTTCCACCCAGCGCGCGCCCGGGTGTTCTTGCGCCATCCCCCGAATCAGGGCTGCTTCCAGGCGCTGGGCGCGTGGGGCGTAGGTCTCCTGGGACGTGAGTTGGCGTACGTAGCCGAAAGCCTGTTGAGGGGAATCCAGGCTGGTGAGCAAGGCCAGGAGCCACAGGGCTTTGGGATGCTGCGGGGACCCTCGGACCACGTGTTCGTAAGCCGCGCGGGCACGGGGCCAATCCCCCTGGCGGAAGGCCAGTTCGGCCAGCATCTCCCAAAGGGTGAGGTCTTGGGGATAACGCTCCAGTCCTTCTTCCAGCCAGGTCTGGGCTTCCCTCACCCGGCCCTGTTCGATCAACCCGCGCGCGGCCACAGCATAAGCCCACTCCGGCAGGCGCGCGGGCGACGTGCGGCGCAGGACTTCCAGCCAGGCGAGGGCTTCGTCGCCTTCTCCCGTGGCCCAGGCTGTTGCGGCCAGGCGCAGCATTTCCTCGGGGGACGCGTGCGCGGGCGGGCTATCCGGTTCCAGTGTGGCTTCACCTTTCCCGGAGAAAAGGACATCGAGGCCCAGGATGTGTTCCGGGGGCCTCGATGTCCACCATATGCCCAGGGCCAGCACCAGGGTCAGGAGGGCGGCCCATGTCCATAAGGGAAGGGGGAAGATTCGTCGTCTGCGCAAATCCCGTCAGTCTTCCTCGAAAATCCAGGGGTCCAGGGCGCGCGACCATGACACGATTTCATCGGGATGGAACCACAAGGCGATTTCCTGCGCCGCGGTTTCGGGCGAATCCGATGCGTGGGTCAGGTTGCGGCCGATTTCCAGGGCGAAATCATGGCGCACCGTGCCCGGTGCGGCTTCGGTCGGTCGCGTCGCGCCCATGGTCTGCCGCACCGCGGCGATGGCGTTGGGGCCTTCCCACACCATGGCCATGACGGGGCCGGAGGTGATGTACCGAATCAGCTTGTCGTAGAAGGGCTTGCCTTTGTGCACCGCGTAATGGGCTTCGGCCAGTTCCTGGGAGACCTGGACGAACTTGGCGGCCACCAGACGCAACCCGCGACGTTCCAGCCGGGCGATGATTTCGCCAATGAGGCCACGTTGCACGCCGTCGGGTTTCACCAGCACCAGGGTGCGCTCCATGGTCATGGGTTTCCTCCTCGGTGAAAGGATGCGAAGGTCAAGATGACGAACCCGAATGAAAGGTCAGGGTCAGAGACCGGGCCCAGGCCCATGCGGCCATCATGAGGGCCAGCAGCACCAGCAGGAAATGCAGAGGGAATTGCGCGCTGGTGGCCCGAAAGATGGGCATGGGTGGATGGAGAATCAAGGGGGTGCGCACGAGGAATCCCAGGTAGGTCAGGGTGAACAACGAGTTCACGATGGCCGTCCAGGGCAACGGGAAGAAGAGCAGGCCGATTTGCAGGAGGAGGGCGGTGATGCCGAAGGCCAGGGCCAGCCGCCATCGGGGTTCCATGAGGAAGAGACCGTTCCAGTTCACCTGCATGGTCCACAGGGAAATGGGCAGGGCCGTGAGCCAGAAGGCGGTGGCCACCCAGCCCCATGCGCGTGCATGACGCTGGAGCTCTTCGTCCTTGCGGACCAGGCCCGTCAACCCCAGGATGGAGGCCAGCAGGAATCCCAGCAGGGCCGTCCATATCCAGGCGCCGTGCAGGTACACAGACCGAATGCCCTCGCCCAGGGTTTTCTCCCGGGGCGCGGAGAAGGACAGGGCCACGCCTACGAGCAAGAAGATGAAGCCCCATACCCAGGGGGCAACGCGACGGGTAGCAGGACAGAACATTCAACCCCTCCTTGTTCAGGGCGCGGGTGTCGCGGTGGCCTGACCGGCGGGCAGCCCGGCCCAGACAAAGGTGCGTTGTTCGCTGGCCGCTCCCGCGGGTTCCCAAATGGGATTGCCTTCGTCGTCGGTGCCCACCTGGCGCACCGGCAGCACCCACCAGCGATAGACATGGGGCAGGGTCCCGGTG
>WFVP01000050.1 GCA_015491595.1 Anaerolineales bacterium | reverse complement strand
GGACCTCCTTGATGCGGCTGAAGGCCTGCATGAGGGTGGATTTGCGTCCCAGATAACGCACCCGCCAGGCTTCCAGTCCGGCGGTGTCCCGCACCTGCTCGAGTTCCTTCAGGGCCTCTTCACGGACCCGTTCCACCTGTTGCAGCATGGGCCTCCTCCTGATGCAAGGCGATGCGGTGCGCCTTTGGGTTCCCGGGTCGCATAGAAAGAGGCGCCGGGCCGCCTTCCGACCCGGCGCTTCCTGACCGTTCGAGCACCTCGTCTAATGACCGCAGCCGCAACCGCACGCGTGCTCGTGCTCAACCTCCGGGTCGACGTCCCGGGGGGCCAATTCGATGGTGAAGCCCTCTCCCATGGGCGTCTCCGCGAAGTCCACGCGGGCCCCGTCCAGCAGGGTCAGGGCTTCCGGGTCCAGGGCCACCCGCAGGCCGTCCACCTCGAAGATGTAATCGGTGTCGTAGGTGTGCTTGTCAAAGGCCATGGTGACCTGGGGCGAACAATTGCACCCGCCCGCGATGTAGAGACGGAGCACGCAATCCTCCAGGCTGCGGTCCTGCTGAATCTGACGAAGGCGCTCTAAGGCGATGGGGGTGATATGCACCCCTCGAACTTGCTCCGGCATGGGGAACCTCCTCGGCCCAAAAGTTGCTTACTTCTTGTACGGCAGGAACTGGAGCGGATCCACCTTGCCCCAGGATTGGTGCATCAGTTCGAAGTGCACATGGGGGCCTGTGGATTTCCCCGTGCTGCCCATGGAGCCAATGACCTGCCCTTGGAACACCTCCTGGCCACAACCCACCAGGATGGCGCTCATATGCGCGTACAGGGACTGCCAGCCGTTCCCGTGGTCGATGACCACCACATACCCGTAGCCACCGTAGTGCCATCCCGCGTACACCACGACGCCGTGGTCCACCGCGTAGATGGGCAGGCCCATGGAACCCGCGATGTCCAGGGCGGGGTGCACCGGGCTGAAGTAGGTAGTAATCCACTTGGTGGTCGTGGGCCAGATGAAAGTGTACGTTCCAATGGGACCATATCCAATGGGGCCGCACTCGCCCGGGCCCTTCAACGGCGCGTAGGCCAGGCGCTCCCGAATGAATCGCGGCATGCGCCAGTCGATGGAATCCAGCTGCGCGCCGGGGATGAACAAGAGGGTGCCGGGCTCGATGCTCTTGGACGCCTCTTCATCCAGCAACAAGGAGGGGTCCAGGTTGTTCGTGGGATAGTCCACGATGGCTTCGGGGTCGACGCCGAACTTCTCGGCCACTTTCTGCAAGGTATCCCCTTCTTCCCACTCGTACAGGATGCCGTCCTGAGGCGGGATGACGAGTTTGATGCCCGGCCGCAACGTGTGGGGGTCCTGCTCCAGGGCCTCCACGTTGCTCCAGAAAATGGTCTCCACCTTCAGGCCGAACTTCTCGGCGATGCTGGAGAGGGTATCCCCCCGGCGCACGATGTACGTGATGGGCTCCGTGCGGTCCAGCTTGGGTAATTCTGTCTCCAACACCAAAGCCCGGCGAATGCCCGTGACGACCGAAGTGGTGGGGAACGGCGGGAGGGAAGCCAGCACCACCGTGCTCTCGGCCCCGCCCTCCGGCTCCGAAGCCTGGGGCGTAGCCGCAGCCAGCACCGCCATGTTGCTTTGAGGCGTGAGGGTGA
Source organism: Anaerolineales bacterium (assembly GCA_015491595.1). GTDB lineage: Bacteria > Chloroflexota > Anaerolineae > Anaerolineales > DRMV01 > S139-71. The sequence goes on along the minus strand of WFVP01000050.1, from coordinate 542 downwards.
TGTTGCTGGGGAAACCGGCCTGCCGGAAGAACAATGCCGTCCCGACCAGCGTGACCACCACCATCACATGAAGAAAAACCCGGCCCAGAGGTTCCAAAAGGCCCATCTGCGCCAGGCGATCGAACGTCCAAAACTCGGCACTGGGAACCTCGTCCTCAAGGGGTACCGGGTTTTGGATGTTACTCTCGTCCATAAAACAGCCTCCTGGAAAGCGCGATGTAAACCGCTGCTCCGATGTCAGCCCCCATCTTACCCGCATCCATGGGCCTCGTCAAGGGTAATTCTCTGATTTTTGCCTTTCCTTCCCCAAAGAGGAAACGTGCTAAAATGGAAAAGGCGCCAAAGGGAGGGATGGCCGAGTGGACGAAGGCGGGGGACTTGAAATCCCCTGTGGGCCTCGGGCCCACCGCGGGTTCGAATCCCGCTCCCTCCGCCTGAAAGCATCGGGGACGGGCAGAAAATCCGCCCGTCCCTCCGTTGTCTTAGGAGGCCAGCCCAACATATCCTCCATCTTCGCCCCTACGATGCAGACACATCCCGGG
>WFVP01000049.1 GCA_015491595.1 Anaerolineales bacterium | reverse complement strand
GGAGATGTGTATAAGAGACAGCAGGTGGACGACACCACCTGGCGGGGGTTGAAGTCGTCCGACCTGTTGCTGTTGGCCGCGGCCGGGTGTGCCACCTATGATTTGGTCACCATTTTGGGGAAGCAACGTCAGCCCGTGGAACACATTGTGGTGCGCTGTCGGGGGGAACAGGAGCCCGACCCACCCTATCGGTTCCGTCGTATTCACCTGGAGTACCACATCTACGGGCGGGTGGACCCCGAGAAAGTGGCCCGGGCGGTGGAGTTGTTGGAGAACAAGTACTGTTCCGTCATCGTCACCTTGAAGCCGGCCGTCCCCATCAGTAGCGAGTGGCATGTTCATTCCAGCGCGGCGTCGGACGAAGAAGCCTGAGGTTGCGTAAATGGGTGACCTCAAGGAAACGAAAAGGGCGGCCGAAAAGGCCGCCCTTTTTGCTGGAAAAGCCAGCGGGTTCACTCCACCTTGAGAATCTTCACCCGGAAGGAGCCCGCCGGAGCCCGGACTTCCACCACATCTCCCACCTTTTTGCCCAAAAGGGCTTTCCCTAAGGGGGATTCGTGGGAGATGTAGCCCCGCTCGGGGTCGGCTTCCACCGGTCCCACGATGGTGTAGGTCTCCGGCGGCATACCGTCTTCCTGAATGGTCACCTTGGACCCTAATTCCACCACCCCGTTCTTGCCGGAAGGATAGATGACCTTCGCCGTCGCCAAAAGGTGCTCCAACTCCTGAATGCGGCCTTCCACAAAGGCCTGTTCCATCTTGGCTGCTTCGTATTCGGAGTTCTCGATGAGTTCACCGCCCTCGGACAGGGCTTCGTGTAGCCGTTGCGCCACCTCTTTGCGCTTCACCGTGCGCAGGTATTCCAGTTCCTCCTTGAGACGTTGATAGCCTTCGGGCGTCAGGTACGTCACCTTCATACAACTCCTCCCCGATGACTAAGGGTGGGAAAAGAAAAAGCCACGCGCAGGCGCGGCCCATCCTTTCCCGTGGCACGCAGATTATACCAGCGCGATGACCAAAAGGCCATAGGACAAAAGGCCTTTCTTATTCTTTGCTAATCTTTCGGGCTTCCTGCACCAGGCGGTCGCCGGCGCTGGTTCCCAGGCGGTTGGCTCCTGCTCGGATGAGGTCCAGGGCCTGGGCATACGTGCGGATTCCCCCGGCGGCTTTGACGCCCATGTCCGGCCCTACCGTCTGGCGCATGAGGCGCACGTCTTCCACGGTGGCTCCACGCGGGCCGAACCCGGTAGAAGTCTTGACGAAATCCGCGCCCGCGGCCTGGGCCAGACGGCAGGCCCGCACGATTTCCTCTTCGCTCAGCAGGCCCGTCTCCAGAATGACTTTGACCTGGGCACCCGCGGCGTGGGCTGTTTCCACCACGGCGTGGATGTCCTGCAGCACCCGGTCGTCCCGACTGGCCTTGAGTAGCCCGATGGCCAGCACCATGTCGATTTCCTCCGCGCCGTCGTGCAGGGCCTGGAGGGTTTCGTACACCTTGGCCGTGGTGCTGGTGTTCCCCAGGGGGAAGCCCACCACCGTGCAGACCCGGACAGGGGTGTCCGCCAGCAGGTCCGCGGCCAGGGCCACGTACACGGGGGGCACGCAGACGGCCGCAAAGCGGTATTCCCGGGCCGTCTGGCACAGGGCTTCGATTTGGCCCGGCGTGCTCTCGGGCTTGAGCAGGGTGTGGTCGATGTAGCGGGCCAGGGTCTCGGGTCCCGGGGGTGGCAGGGGCGCTTCTTCGCGTTGCCAGCGAACCGCCTGCCAGGACTTTCCCCAGCGTACCACCCGCAGGCGAGGTGCATGGGGGCTTTCCTGGATTTCGGGTTGAGGCCAGAGGGTGTCCATACCGTCATCCTCCTTTCAGGGGTACGGGAAGCCTTATGACTTGGCCTTGTTGGCCGCGGCCTGCCGGTTGCGGGCTTTCCGTTCCCGCTTGCGCAAAATAAACCGTATCGGCGTTCCGGGGTAGGGGAACTCCTCCCGGATGCGGTTTTCCAGATAGCGCAGGTAGGAGAAGTGGGCCAGGTCGGGGTCGTTGACGTGAAGCACGATGGTGGGAGGCGGTTTCCCCACCTGGGCCGCGAAGTAAATCTTGAACACCTTGCCCCCCTTGCCGGGAGGGGGATGGGCCTCCATGGCCTGCTGGAGGATGCGATTCAGCCGCGAAGTGGGGATGCGCTGCCGTCGCGCATCGGCCACTTCCAGCACCGTGGGCAGGATGCGGCTCACCCGTTGGCCCGTTTTGGCGGATACGAAGAGGATGGGCGCATAGTCCAGGAACTTGAGGCGGGCCCGGACGTACTCGGTGTACCGGTTGATGGTGAACTCGTCCTTCTCGATGGCATCCCACTTGTTCACCACGATGATGGCCGACACGCCCGCGTCCACGATGAAACCCGCGATGTGCTGGTCCTGGGCAACCACCCCTTCGGTGGCGTCGATGACCAGCAAGGCCACCTCGGCCCGTTGCAGCGCCCGCAAGGCCCGGAGCACGCTGAACTTCTCCACGCCCATTTCAATGCGACCCCGGCGCCGAATGCCCGCCGTGTCCACCAGGAAGATGTCCCGACCATAGTAGCGGATGGGCGTGTCAATGGCGTCGCGTGTGGTGCCGGGAATGGGGCTGACCAGCACCCGCTCCTGACCCACCAGGCGGTTGAGCAGGCTGGATTTGCCCACGTTGGGCCGTCCCACGATGGCCACCCGGATGGCCTCGTCCTCTTCTTCCTCCCGATAGCGGGGCGCATAGGGGAGGACCTCCAGCAGGCGGTCCAGCATGTCCCCCACGCCCTTGCCGTGGAGGGCGGAAATGGGCAGGGGGTCGCCGAAGCCCAGCCGGTAGAACTCCATGATTTCCGCGGGGTTAGGGACGTCGTCCACTTTGTTGACCACCAGGAGCACCGGTGGATGCATGGCGCCGTCCTTGGGTTTCTGCAGGCGACGCAGAACCTCGGCGACCTGTTCGTCGGCGGGGGTGACGCCGTCTCGAGCATCCACCACGAAGAGGACCGCGTCGGCTTCCTGGACCGCGGCCTGAACCTGCTCCCGAATGGCCTCGATGAAGTCCGCGGAATCCACGGACAGGGGTTCCCGGCCGCTCTGTCCCGCGGTGGGGTCCAGTCCCCCGGTGTCCACGATATCAAAGACCCGGCCCTGCCATTCCACCGTGCCGTAAATCCGGTCCCGGGTGGTGCCGGGCACGTCGTAGACCACGGCCCGGCGCTCGCCCACGAGCCGGTTGAACAGGGTGCTCTTCCCCACGTTGGGGCGACCCACGATGGCCACCAGGGGACGACCTTTGGCCATGCATTTACCTCCCGTTGTCAACAACCCACGGGGACATTGTACCTGGAAAACGGTCCGGAGCCGCAAGGGAAAACGGAAGCCGCTGCCCTCACATCATCTCTATTCCCAGCGGTCCAGGACCTGGTTCGACCTACACGAGACTTGGACCGTACTCGTTATGCTGCAAAATATAGGGCACCAGAAGTGCCCCATATTTTCGAACCCTCCCCCGGCCCCTGTCGCATACCCATATCTTGTGAGGCCCAAGATCGAAGTTATTTTCAGCATATCTCACGCAGTTCTGTCCGGGCGCGGGACCGCAGGAAGAAAGGTAAATTGATGCAACGGCGGCGAAGCCGCCGCTGCATCAATTTATTTCCTACGGCTTGCAGAGATTGGTCTGGCTGGCCCATCTGACATGCCCTTCGCTTGGGGCGAGAAACGGGATCGCGCTGAGATATGGGTATGCATCAGCCTCCTGCACGCATTGACACCCATTCGGCCCTGGACTACACTTGGGACATCCCAATCCAGGAGGGGCGACCATGCCGATGGACCCCAAAACCGCACAGGACCGAATTGGACAGCGCATTCGTACTCTGATGGAACGGGTGAATACGGCCAAGGCCAACAATCTTTACTTCTACAACGTGCCTGTGGAAGAGTTCCAGGGTGGCGCCCGGGTTCGGGTGGGAGGCAAGGAGATGCTCATGTTCGCCTCCTACAGTTACCTGGGCCTCATCGGGCACCCGCGCATCAACGAGGCGGCCAAGCGGGCCATTGACAAATACGGCACCGGCACCCACGGGGTGCGCTCCCTGGCCGGTACCCTGCCCGTGCACCAGGAGTTGGAAGAGACCATTGCCGAATTCAAGGGCGCGGAAGGCGCGGTGGTGTTCTCGTCGGGCTATGTGACGAACCTGAGCGTCATCGCCGCGCTGGTGGGCCGGGGAGACTACGTGTTCTCGGACAAACTGAACCACGCCAGCATCGTGGACGGGTGCCTGATGTCGGGCGCCAAGTTCGTGCGCTTCCGCCACAACGACATGGATTCCCTGGAACAGCGTTTGCAATCCGTCCCTTCGGATGCCACCAAACTCATCGTGGCCGACGCCGTGTTCAGCATGGACGGCGACATCATCGACCTGCCTCGCCTGGTGGAACTGGCCCGTAAGTACAACGCCTGGCTCATGATTGACGAGGCCCACTCCGTGGGCGTGTTGGGCAAGACGGGCCGGGGGATTGAGGAACACTTCGGCCTGGGTGACGTCATCGACATCAAGATGGGTACCCTGAGCAAGACCATCCCCTCGGTGGGCGGGTACATCGCGGGCAAAAAGGACCTGGTGGAGTACATCCGCCACGCCAGCCGGGCCTACATCTTCTCCGCGGCATTGCCGCCGGCCCAGGCCGCGGCGGCGGCAGAGGCCTTCCGGGTCATCATGGACGAGCCCTGGCGGGTGGAGAAACTCCAGGCCAACGCGCAGCATTTCATCCAGGGCCTGAAGGAACGGGGCTTCGATACCCTGTTCACCGAAACGGCCATTGTACCCGTGCTCTGCGGCGAAGACGAGACGGCCTTCCGCATGACCGCGGAGTCCTTCAAGCGGGGCATCTTCGTGCTGCCCGTCATCTCTCCCGCGGTGCCCGTGGGCATGGCCCGGCTGCGGGCCACGGTGACCACCGCGCACGAACCCGAGGACATCGAATACGCCATGGACGTCTTCGTGGACGCGGCCCAGGCCGTGGGCCTGCCTCTGCGCCAACCCACTCCATGAGGTCTGGCGGTCTGCTGACTGCCGACTGCGGACTGCCGACTGCGGACAACCCACTGATGGCGTCCCTGCTCCTCAAGCCCGGTCGCGAAAAGGCCCTGCTGCGCCGGCACCCCTGGGTGTTCTCCGGCGCGGTGCAGCGGGTTAAAGGCAACCCCGGCCCCGGGGAAACCGTGGCGGTGCTCACCGCGGAGGGCAAATTCCTGGCCCAGGCCGCGTACAGCCCGCATTCCCAAATTCGCGCCCGGGTGTGGACCTTCCGCGACGACGTGGTGGTGGGTCCGGATTGGTTCCGGGAGCGGCTGGAGGCGGCCCGCTCCCGGCGGGAGGGCTGGATTCCCCCCGAAACCACGGCCTACCGGGTGGTCTTCGGTGAGGCCGACGGCCTGCCGGGACTCATCGTGGACCGATACGAAGATACCCTTGTGGTGCAATTGCTCAGCGCGGGCGCGGAATACTGGCGGGAGACCTGGGTCACGCTGCTGAAGGAATGGCCCGGGGTGCGCCACATCTACGAGCGCTCCGACGTGGAAGTGCGCAGGCTGGAGGGCCTGGAACCCCGGTCCGGCCCCTTATGGGGTCAACCGCCCCGGTACGTTCGCTATCGAGAGTACGGACTGACCTTCGTGGCCGATATCGTGCAGGGGCATAAGACGGGGGCCTATCTGGACCAGCGGGAGAACCGCCGGGTGGTGCGGGCCCTGGCCCGGGGCCGGGAGGTGCTGGACGTTTTCTGTTACACAGGAGGCTTCACCGTGTACGCCCTGGCGGGTGGGGCCGCCCATGTCACCGCGGTGGACGTGTCGGAAGAGGCCCTGAGCCAGGCCCGGGAACACGTGGCCCTCAACGGGCTCCCCCAGGAACGGGTGACCTGGGTGCAGGGCAACGCCTTTGAGGTGCTGCGGGACCTGGTCGCCCGGGGCCGCACCTTCGACCTCATCGTGCTGGACCCGCCCAAGTTCGCCCAGCGGGCCGAACAGGTCCCCCAGGCGGCCCGGGGATACAAGGACATCAATCGGCTGGCTTTTCTGCTCTTGCGTCCCGGCGGCCTGCTGGTGACCTTCTCCTGTTCCGGGCACGTTGCCCCGGACCTTTTCCAGAAAATCGTGGCCGATGCCGCGCTGGACGCGAACCGGGAGGCTCACATCCTGCAACGCCTCTTCCAGGGGCCCGACCACCCTGTGGCCCTGCCGTATCCCGAGGCGGCCTATTTGAAGGGCCTGGTGGTGCGGGTCACCTGAGGTCCGCTGCCCTGGTATCGTCCTTGCGGAAGCCTTCCTCCCCTTCCGTCGCAGGAGGTGTTTCCCCTTCCCGCGCCTTCTCCCGCTGGTATTGCTGGTAGCGCTTCGCCAGTTCCCTCCGCAGAATCTTCCCGATGAAGGAACGGGGGAATTCGTCCACGAAGAACACGGCCCGGGGAACGAGTTCGGCAGGCAGACGGCGCCGGCAGTAGGCGATGACCTCCCGGGGGTCCAACCGTTCACCGCTCACCACCAGGAAGGCGATGGGCTGTCCGGCCACGGCCACCACCGCGGCTTCTTTGACCTGGGGGATTTCGTAGAGGACTTCCTCCACGTCCCGGGGGAAAGCGGGTCGGTCGCCTTTGCCGGGATACCACATGTCCGCCTTCCGGGCGATGATGCGGAAGTAGCCGTCCTCGTCCATCTGGGCCACGTCGCCGGTCAGCAGCCAGCCGTCCTCGCGCAGCACCCGGCGGGTGGCCTTCGGGTCCCGCCAGTACCCCAGCATGACTTGCGGACCCCGCACGGCCAGTTCGCCGATGTGACCCACGGGCACCGGGCGCCGTCCGGTGCGCAGGTCCACCACCATGGCTTCGGTAGAGGGCAGGGGGATGCCGATGCTGCCGGCTTTGCGCACGCCGTAGAGGGGATTGGCATGGGTGACCGGTCCGGCCTCGGTGAGCCCGTAACCCTCCACCAGGCGTCCCCGGGTCAGGCGCTCGAAGGCTTCCTGGACCTCCAGGGGGAGGGGCGAGGCGCCGCTGATGCAGGCCCGGATGGAGGCGATGCCGTACTTGCGCACGCCGGGCACGCCGTTGATGGCCATGTACATGCTGGGAACGCCGGGGAAGATGGTGGGGCGGAACCGTTTGATGGCCTTGAGCACGTCCTCGACCTCGAAACGGGGGAGGAGGATGAGGGTGGCGCCCAGGGCGATGGGGACGTTCAGGGCCGTGGTCAGGCCGTAACTGTGGAAGAAGGGCAGCACGCACAGGAAGCGTTCCCGGCCCTCGCGCGCATCGGGCATCCAGTGGCGCACCTGAAGGGCGTTGGCCATCAGGTTGCGGTGGCTCAACATCACACCCTTGGCGGGGGACGTCGTCCCTCCGGTGAACAGGATGACGGCCGGGGCTTCGGGGTCCACGTCCACCTCGGGAGGGGTGTCGGGGAACGCGGCCATGAGGTTCCGGTACAGGTGAACCCCGCGCGGGGGCGGCTCCCAATCCTCCTGAAAGCGGCCTTCCCGCAGGGCCTGCACCGCTCGCTGGAGAGGGAGCAGGGTATCGAAGGGCGCGGTGAGCACCACGTGGGGGATGCCCAGGGCTTCCTGCCAGGCCAGGGCCTGGTGGGCCTGAGCGGTCATGGTCACCAGCACGTGCACGTCGGCCAGGGCCAGGCGTCGGCGCAGTTCTTCCGCGTCCTCGGTGGGGGGCAGGAGGACGGCGACCCCACCGGCCCGCAGGGTGCCGTAAAGGGCGACGATGAATTGGGGCAGGTTGGGCAGCAACAGGGCGACCCGGTGGCCGGTATCCAGGCCCAGGGAACGCAGCGCGTGGGCGAAGCGGTTCGCCTCGCGGTTGAGATGTCGGTAGGACAGACCCACGCCCTGGAAGAGCACCGCAGTTCGGCGGGGGAAGCGGCGGGCCGCGGAGTGGAGCAGGGCATCCAGGGGTGCTTTGGGCACCGCGATGGTGAAGGGCACGCCCTGGTCGTAGAAGGCCAGCCACGGCCGCTCCCGCAAGAGCGCGCCGCGAGGAGGCGCGCCCGGGGAGGAGGACTCCCGCCAGGTGCGGGTGGGACGGTCCTCCAGGAACCGGGCGATGGCCCGGTTGACCGCGTCCCGGCGTTCAATCATGACCATGTGGCGCGAGGCCCGCACGTTGATGTCCTGGGCGTAGGGAATGGCGCGCGCCACTTCCTCGAACAGCGGGCGGGCGAACACGGCATCCCGATGACCCCGGATGACCAGGGTGGGGACCCGCAGGCTGCGAAACCGACTCCACCCCGACCAGGGGCGCAGGGCCTGCCGGTACAGGGCATGGAGCACCTGGGGCGGCGCGCCCAGCCAGTGGCGGGTAAAGGGCGCGGCCAGGCGCATGACCGGCAGGGGCAGGTTGAGCAGGAAGCGGTACAGGGGATGCAGGCGGTATTCCCCGGGGGTGGAAATGAGCACCAGCCGATGCACGGCTTCGGGATGGCGCACCGCGTACTCGGTCACGATGGCGCCGCCGAAGGAATGGCCCACCAGCACCACGGGTTTCTCCACCTTCAACGCCTGGAAAAGGGCCTCCAGGTCGGCCACCAGGGTGTCCATGTCGTAAGGGCCTTTGGGGCGGTCCGAGAGACCGTGACCTCGCAGGTCGGGCACCACGACCCGATGGGTCAGGGCGAAGGCGTTCACCTGGTACTTCCACTGGCGGGCGTTCCCTCCAAAGCCGTGCACGAAGACCAGCGTCGCGGAAGGACGCTCGGGATGGATGTCGATGACCGAGAGCCGCACCCGGGGATGTTCCGAGACCCACACGTCCTGGCGGTAGAGTTCCATGTCGATTTCCATCGCGCGCCGTCCTTGAGAGGAGGATTCGACCTTGGTGATTACTTTACCATAAGTTGGATACAGCGGCGGCGAAGTCGTTGCTGCATCCGTTACGAAACTGAAACAATCTCCTCCTCGACGGGCCGGGGCGAAGTGGGACCTCAGGTGTGGTAGGATGGAATCAGCCTTCCGGGGAGGAGGTTTCCATGCCCTCGTTCGGCTATCGGTTGACCATCTGGGGCGCGGCCCAAACGGTGACGGGTTCCCGGCACCTGCTGGAAGGCCCGCGGGGCGCGCTGCTGCTGGAATGCGGCCTGTACCAGGGCCGCCGTCAGGAATCGCATCGGCGGAATCGGACCTTTCCCTTCGATCCGCGGCGGGTCCAGGCCGTGCTCCTCAGCCACGCCCATCTGGACCACTGCGGGAACCTGCCCAACCTGGTGAAACAGGGCTTTGAAGGGCCCATTTACGCCACCCCGGCCACCGCGCACCTGGCCACGCTGGTCATGCTGGATGCGGCCCACGTCCAGGAGGAGAACATCCGCTATCTGAACAAGCACCGCGCGCCCCACGAGCCGCCCCTGGAGCCCCTGTATACGGTGGAGGACGCGTTGCGGGCCTCCCGCATGTTCGTGCCCGTGCCCTACGAGCAGCCCTTCCAGCCCCTGCCCGGCGTGCAGGCCCGCTTTGTGGAAGCCGGACACCTGCTGGGTTCCGCAGCCGTGGTGCTGGACCTGGACACCTCCCCCCGACCCACCCGGTTGTGGTTCTCCGGCGACATCGGTCGGCGTCACCTGCCCATCTTGCGGGACCCGGTCCTCCCCCACGATGCCCACTGGCTCCTGATGGAATGCACCTACGGCCACAAGCCCCACCGAGACCCCCGGTACGCGGTGGACGAACTCCGCCAGGTGGCCCGGGAGACCTTCGAGCGGGAGGGGAAACTGGTCATTCCCGCGTTCGCCATCGGCCGTACCCAGACCATCGTCTACCTGCTGCACACCATGATGCGCCAGGGGGAACTGCCCGAGGTTCCCATCTATGTCGACAGTCCCATGGCCGTGGAAGCCTCCCAGATTTACCGGGCCCACCCCGAGTGCTACGACGAGGAAACGCTGCGGTTGCTGCGCCTGGGCGTCCTGGAGGACCTGCTGGGCTTCGGGCGGGTGCACTACATCCGGGACGTGGAGGAATCCAAGGCCCTCAACGACCGGCCCGGGCCCATGGTCATCCTCTCCACTTCGGGGATGCTGGAGGTGGGACGCATCCTCCACCATCTCATCCACACCATCACCGACGCGCGCAACACCATCCTGCTGGTCTCCTGGATGGCCCCTTACACCCTGGGGCGTCGCCTGGCCGAGGGCGCGGAGCGGGTGCCCATCCTGGGGAAGACCTACCCCGTGCGGGCCCGGGTGGTCACCATCGGCGACCTGTCCGCGCACGCGGGACGCAACTTCCTGCTGGACTACGGGCTGGCTTCCCGGAAGACCCTGAAGGGCATCGGCCTGGTGCACGGCGAGCCCCATGCGGCCCGGGCCCTGATGCAGGCCCTGGAGGCCCGGGGCTGGTCGCACGTCACCTATTTCCAGGAGGGTGAGGGATGGGACCTGTGACCCTGCCGACCCCGCCGCGCGTGGTGGCCCTGGTGCCCATGCGGCACCGTTCGGAGCGCATTCCCGGCAAGAACTACCGGCCCCTGTTGGGAAAGCCCCTCTATGCCTACATCCTGGAAACCCTGCTGACGGTGCCCGAAATCGTCCAGGTGGTGGTGGATACCGACAGCCCCGTCATCATGGAAGGGCTCCGGAAGGATTTCCCCCAGGTGCGGGTGATTCCCCGGCCCGAACATTTGCGGGACGGCCACATTCCCATGAACGAGGTCCTGTGGCACGACGTGCACCAGGTGGTGGCGGAGGTCTACCTCCAGACCCACAGCACCAATCCCCTGTTGCGGGCCGAGACCATCTCCCGGGCCATTCGGACCTTCTACCAGGTGTATCCCGAGTATGATTCCCTCTTTTCCGTGACCCGCTGGCAGACCCGCCTGTGGGACGCCGAGGGCCGTCCCCTGAACCACGACCCCGACGTGCTGCTGCGCACCCAGGACCTGCCGCCGGTGTACGAAGAGAACTCGTGCCTTTACATCTTCACCCGGGAGCGTTTCCTGGAGCGGCGCAATCGACTGGGGTACCGGCCCTACCTTTTCGAGATTCCGGCCCTGGAGGCGGTGGACATCGACGAGCCTGCGGACTGGGCCGTGGCCGAGTGCCTGCTGCGCCAGCGAAGGGGGGAGGGATAAACGAACGGCGGCGAAGCCGCCCCACATCCTTTCTTTTTTACACTCCCTGTTGGGGATTTGACAACGGCGCTCTTTTGAGGTATAAAATGCGTACACCCCCTTCCAGAAGGGCCTTTGAAGGGCCGATTTTCAGGGGGTGTACGCAGAGGAAGGCACTTTGACAACATAATACCGAAAACACAGGGAGAACGTTAAAGTCTCCCTCCAGGTTCGAATCCTTATTTCGGAATTTTCCATTAGCGTTGCAAAACAAAAAATGCCCGTAAGGGCATTGCGACCGGGATACGGTATCATGG
>WFVP01000048.1 GCA_015491595.1 Anaerolineales bacterium | reverse complement strand
GGTATTGACGGCACGAAAGTGCCACTCGTAGGGGAAGAGGGTGCGCTTGAGGGGGCCCAGGCGCGCGGGCAGCGCATGAGCATCGGAGCCTCCAATGGCCACGATAGACCGTTTTCGTTCCTGGATGAGCCGGTCCCACAGCGCTAAGGTCTCGGGGAAGGGCCCGCGGGCCACCCGATGGAAGTGAAAGGCGTAGTACACTGCGTGTAAATACGTGGGAATGCGTCGCTTGAATTCGCTCATCGCGTTCCAGAGCTCGATGCCGTGGAAGCCCTCCACGTCCCAATCCCGCCAGGAGAAGTCCCCTTCTTCGACAAAGGGGACGGTGCCGTCCACAGGATGGGCGATGAAGGCCAGGCCTCCGTCCTGACGCACGGCGTCAATAAGCCTCTGGGGGTGTCCCTGGGCGTGAGGGGACAGGTCCTGCGTGACCCCCAGGGCCAGGAGATGGTTCTTGCCCGGGATGAGGGTCGGGTCGTGGAGCTCCTGGCCCACCAGGAGGAGCACGCGACGCCCCTGCATCTCGTAATACCCCTCCACCCCGGTGACCAGCACGTTGTGGTCGGTGATGTGGACTACATGCAGTCCGGCCCGGACCGCCGCCTGCAACACGTCCTGGTAGGTGCCGTGGCCGTCGGAGAAGCGGGTGTGGACGTGGGGGTGATAACGAACCTCAAAGACCTGCATGGGGAGTCTCCAGAGATGGTGGATGGTAAACAGAAGGTTTGACCATGCAGGAACAGGAATAAAGAAAAGGCCCGAAATTCAGGATGGGCCTTTAGGAAAAGGCGGCGGCGGGATTCGAACCCGCGTATCAGGGCTTTGCAGGCCCCTGCCTTACCACTTGGCTACGCCGCCGATTAGAAAAGAGCGGGCGAGGGGACTTGAACCCCCGACCTCCTCCTTGGCAAGGAGGCGTTCTACCACTGAACTACGCCCGCTCGCTGGCATTGCCTATTGTACTCAGCCCCCCCCGCCTTGTCAATGAGGGGACGCCGCCTGAGCGTATTTCAGTTTAGTAGGCGCGAGATCTGGCTCTGGGAAGGCCAGACCTGTGCCTTTCTCTCGTCTTCGGCCGGTGGGCACACCCGCCTGTTGCCCCAGGCGAGGGCATTGGGCTGACCGGGTACAGGACCAAAATTCGCTGACCGCCGACGGCGGTCGGCCATTTTCGTCCCGTGCCCGGTTAGAACTACCCCAATCGTTTCTTACCGCCTACCAAACCGAAACAGTCACTTCACAGGGGCACCCAGGGTCCCCTTCCCCGCCTCCTCCCGCCCGGGGCCAAATGGGGTAGAATAGGACGTACCCTGCTGGGAGTCGCGACGCGGTGATGGATTGGGTCGAACGGTTGGCCGAGGAGAAAATCCGACGGGCCCGGGAAGAAGGGGTCTTCCGCCGGAACCGCTACCGGGGAAAGCGGGTGCCCCTGGAGCCCGAGAATCCCCATCTGCCCCGGGAATGGTGGGCTGCCTTCCACATCCTGGAAATCCACGACCTGGCACCGCCGTGGATTTTGCGGGGCAAATGGCTGCGTCAGGCCATTGATGCCTGGCGCCGCGAGCTGGCCTGGGCCCTCCAGAATTACGGGGCGGACCCCCGACGGCATCGGGTCCTGCAACGGCTCCAGCGCCGATTGGAAGCCCTCAACGCCCATATCCGGGAGTATAATTTGGGTCTCCCCCGCAGCGCGACGCCCCTGGCTCCATTGAACTGGCAGGACGAGTTGCAGAAAGCCCAACGAAGGTAACCCATGTCACAGTCCCTGTATCGGAAGTGGCGCCCCAAGCGCTGGGAAGAAATCGTGGGTCAGGAGGCCGTGGTGCGCACCCTGCAGCAGGCCGTGCGCTCCGGCCGGGTGGCCCACGCCTATCTCTTCGCGGGACCGCGGGGCACGGGGAAGACTACCACCGCGCGCATCCTGGCCAAAGCCCTGAACTGCCTGGACCCCGACCCGGAAAAGCGTCCCTGCACCGTGTGCTCGGTTTGCCAGGAGGTGCAGGAGGGGCGCTTCCTGGACCTCATCGAAATCGACGCCGCGTCCCACACCGGGGTGGACGATGTGCGGGCCTTGCGGGACCGGGTGCACTTCGCCCCGACCAAGGGCCGGTACAAAGTGTACATCATCGACGAGGTGCACATGCTCTCCACGGCGGCCTTCAACGCGCTCCTCAAGACCCTGGAGGAGCCGCCAGCCCACGTCATCTTCGTGCTGGCCACCACAGAATGGCACAAGGTCCCGGCCACCGTCCGCTCCCGGTGTCAGGTCTACCCCTTCCGCCGCATCCCCCTGAAGGACATCCTGGCCTATCTGCGCCACATCGTGGACGCGGAGGGCATCACCATTGAAGACGAGGCCCTGCGGGCCATCGCCCGGCAGGCCACAGGAAGCCTGCGGGACGCCATCTCCCTGCTGGACCAGCTGGCCTCCCTGGGGGAAGCCGTCACTCTGGAGCACGTGCACGCGCTGCTGGGCACCGCGCCCGACGAGGCCGTGTACACCCTGGTGGAAGCCCTGCGGCAGGGAGACGGCGAGACCGCGCTGCGGGCCATGCACCAGGCCTTGCAAAGCGGCACCGACCCGCGCGTCCTGGCCCGGCAGGTGGTGGACTACCTGCGCCAGGTCATGCTGGTCCAAATGGGGGTGCCCGAACTCCTGGAGGTCTCTGACGTCTGGCGTCGTCGCGCCCAGGACCACGCGCAACAGATTCCCATCGGGACGTTGAGCCAATGGATTCGGCTGTTCCAGCGAGCGGCCAC
>WFVP01000047.1 GCA_015491595.1 Anaerolineales bacterium | reverse complement strand
TTCTGGGATACACCAAGCACAGGGGGAAAGGGAAACATGGACCTGCCTCCGTTCACCAGGGCGGGGGATTGGGCATCGGGTTGAATGATTTTACCAGGGGTTGTTCAAGGCTTTGTCTGGGGTCCAGGGCTCAGCCTCGAAAGGCCTGCCAGGAACGCTTCCGTCGGTGGATGCATCCATAAAAGGGCAAGCCTGGAACGCGTGCCATCCCAGTATAATGGGCCGCGACAGGCCCCTTTCGTCGGGAGGTGTCTTCATGCACTCCAAACCTCTGGTGTTGGTGACCCATCCTATGCCCGAAGACTGGATTGCTCCTCTCCTGGAACAGACCCGGGTGGTCGTCGGTCCCGCCGGGCGGCCGGGCGTGGACCCTTCCCTGGCGCCTTACTTCCCCGAAGTAGAAGGTTTGTACACCTGGCTCACGGACCGGGTGGATGACGCCCTGCTGAGCCAGATGCCTCGTTTGCGGGTGGTGAGCAACTTTGCCGTGGGCGTGGACAACATCGACCTGGAAGCCTGTACCCGACGGGGGATTCCCGTGGGCCATACTCCGGGCGTGTTGACCGACGCGGTGGCCGACCTCACCTGGGCGTTGATTCTGGCCATCACCCGAGGCATCTTTCCCGCGGCCCGGGATGCCCGGGAAGGGCGTTGGGGTATGTGGGCGCCCACCCAATGGTTGGGGGTAGATTTGCAGGGAAAGACCCTGGGCATCGTGGGTTTGGGCCAGATCGGGCAGGCGGTGGCTCGGCGAGCCCGGGGATTTGGGATGCGGGTGCTGTACACCAGCCGTAAAGCGAAGCCCGAGGCGGAACGGGAACTGGGCGCGCAGCGGGTACCCCTGGAGACCCTGCTGTCCGAAAGCGATGTGGTCTCCCTGCACGTGCCCCTCACACCCGAAACCCGCCGCATGATCGATGAGGAAGCCTTGCGACGCATGAAGCCCACGGCTTACCTGGTGAACATGGCTCGCGGAGGGGTGGTGGATACCGGAGCCTTGGTGCGGGCGCTGCAAGAGGGATGGATTGCGGGCGCGGCCCTGGACGTAACGGACCCCGAGCCGTTGCCGCCGGACCATCCCCTGTATCGCCTGCCCAATTGCGTGATTACGCCCCACATTGGTTCCGCGACCCGTGAGACCCGCAAGGCCATGGCCCTGTTGGCCTGCGAAAACCTGCTGTTGGGCCTCCAGGGGAAGCCTTTACGACATTGCGCCAACCCCGAGGTCTATGACCACCTGCGGCGGTCATGATGTGGCGATGCCGGAACTGTCTCCGACGATATGACTGGACGCGGGGGCATCCCACCTGTCCGGCTTGCGGGGGACCTCTGGATCGGGAAGCCCCCATTGTGTTCCATCCCGAAGCAGAACGATCGGACGCACCCGGTTTATGGCGTTATGTTCCGGCTATGCACCTTCCGATGGCCGACTCCCCGGTCACCCTGGGAGAGGGTCGCACCCCTTTGCAGCCTGTGCACCTGACCCAGGGACGACAGGTCTTTGTCAAACGAGAAGACCTCAACCCGACGGGCTCTGTGAAAGACCGGGCGGCCTCGGTGCTCTTCACCTGGGCTCGAGAGCAGGGCGTGGAGGAAGTGGTCACCCTGGCCACTCCCAATACCCTGCGCTCCTGGCGACGGTATGCCGCCCGGGCGCGTCTTCGGGTGCGGGCTTACGGTGTGGCCGGGATGCCTTCCGTCCGGACTCGCGGTATCCCTGTCCGAAGGTTTCCCGGCACCTGGTGGGAGACCATGACCGCGTTGCATCGGCAGGAAACCGCGGTTCTGGTGCCCTATCATCCCCTGGCTGTGGACGCCTACGCCACCATCGCGTACGAGTTGGTGGCCCAGCTGGGAGGGGCGCCCGGAACGGTGTTGGCCCCGGTGGGACAGGGGGCCTTGCTGCTGGGCATCGGTCGGGGGTTCCTGGCCTTACTCCAGGCAGGTCTCATTGCCACGATGCCACGTCTGGTGGGCGTGGAACCCCTGGCCCGGGCGGGGCTTTGGGCTCGGGCGAAGGGAGGACGCGAAGCCCATCTCTGGGTCCGAGATGAGGCTCCCGGACCTGCGGTGGAGGCCGGGCGACGGTTCCCCTGGTGGGGTGACCTCCTGCTGGAATTGGTGGCCTGGAGTCAGGGCCGCTTTCTGGCGGTGGATGACGAAGCCTGGGCTCGGGCTCGCGACGCTTTTCGGCGTGTGGGGTTGTATTTACAGCCAGAATCGGTGCTGGTTTGGGCTGGGTGG
The DNA here is from genome assembly GCA_015491595.1 of Anaerolineales bacterium. GTDB lineage: Bacteria > Chloroflexota > Anaerolineae > Anaerolineales > DRMV01 > S139-71. The sequence goes on along the minus strand of WFVP01000047.1, from coordinate 2,789 downwards.
GCCATGCATCAAAGGGAATGGCCTGAACCTGTGGTGTTGATTCTCCCTGGAGGGAAACCCTCCCTCTGGCAACGTATCGGACGCAGGTTTCGATTACGTATCTTTTCCAAGGAGTGACGAACCATGAGCCGACGAGTCGTCGTGACCGGCTTGGGAACCATTAACCCGCTGGGTCATACGGTGAAGGAGACCTGGGAGAAGGCCCTGCGGGGGGAGTCCGGGGTGGGCCCCATCACCCTGTTCGATGCCTCCGACCTGAATGTCCAGATTGCCGCTGAGGTCAAGGACTTCGACCCCACCCGATACATGCCCGCACGATGGGCCCGACGGTACAGCCGCTTTGAGCAGTTCGCCTTGGTGGCCGCGCAGGAGGCCCTGCAACACGCGGGACTGGAGCCGGACAAAGAAGACCCTACGCGCATCAGCGTCATCATCTCTTCGGCCATCGGCGGCATTGATGTGCTGGAGCACAACACGCTGCTCCTTTACAACGAAGGACTGCGAAAAGTGGGTGCCTTCGTGATCCCTCAACTCATGCCCAACGGTGCTTCGGGCGTCGTGAGTATTCACTACGGGTTCCAGGGCCCGGCCCTCTCGGTGGCCTCCGCGTGCGCCTCGGGGAACGATGCCTTGGGGATGGCTTGGAAGCTGATTCGTTCCGGCGTGGCCGATGTAGTGGTGGCCGGCGCTTCGGAGGCGGTGATTTGCAAAATCGCCGTGGTGGCCTTCGACCGTGTGGGCGCGATGGCCCGGGGAGGACCGGAGCGTCGGGACGCGCCCCGGCCCTTCGACCAGAACCGGGACGGGTTCGTCATTGCCGAAGGCGCGGCGGTGCTGATTCTCGAGAGCGAGGAGCATGCCCGGGCGCGAGGCGCGCCCATCCTGGCGGAAATGGTGGGTTACGCCTCTTCCTCGGACGCCTATCACATCACCGCGCCCCACGAAGAGGGTGCGGGGGCCATCCTGGCCATGCGTCGCGCCCTGGAGACCGCCGGGCTCCGACCCGAGGATGTGGATTACATCAACGCCCACGGTACGGGCACCGAACTCAACGATGTCGCGGAAACCAAGGCCATCAAGGCAGTCTTTGGGGACCACGCCTACCGCATTCCCGTGTCCTCCACCAAATCCATGACGGGTCACATGATGGGGGCTACGGGTGCCCTGGAAGCCATCTTCTGTGTGCTTGCCATTCAGGAGGGTGTGGTGCCGCCCACCATCAACTACACCACCCCCGACCCCGAATGTGACCTGGATTACGTCCCCAACGAGGCCCGGGAAGTGCCTGTGCGGGTGGCCATGGACAACGCCTTCGGCTTCGGAGGCCACAACGCGGTGTTGATTTTCAAGCGCTACGATTGACGTCGGAATACGGGTCACCAGAGGCGAATCCATTGAGAAGATGATGTGGGCAGCGGCTTCCGCCGCTGCCCACATCATCTTCTCCCCTGTGTCCGCCGCCTTACGTTATACTGGCCCTCAGGTAGACCATCGGAAGTGAGCGAGAGATGGGCATGATGGAACCCTCTTTCTTTCCCCGCCTGGAACAACGGGTTCGGGAGCGTGGAAGCCTCCTCGTGGCGGGCCTGGACCCTCATCCCGAGATGCTCCCGGAGCCCTCGGCCCGGGGGGCAGAGCGCTTCTGCCTGCGCATCGCCGAGGCCACAGCCCCTTATGTTGTCGCCTTCAAGGTCAACGCGGCCTTCTTCGAAGTTTGGGGGGCCGCGGGTTGGGCCGCTCTGGAGCGCCTGATGCCGCGGCTCAAGGCCCTGGGTCCGGTGATTCTGGACGTCAAACGTGGAGACATCGCCAGTACGGCCCGGGCTTATGCCCGAGGCTTTTTCGAACATCTGGACGCGGATGCTGTGACCCTTTTCCCCCATTTGGGCCGGGACGCGCTGGAGCCCTTCCTGCAATACGTCGACCGTGGGATGTTCCTGCTCGTGCGTACGTCGAACCCGGGCGCGTTGGACGTCCAGGAAGTGCCCCTGGCAGGGGGGCTGCCGTATTACCTGGCCCTGGCGCAGGATATACGACGCTGGACGTCGCCCCAACAGGTGGGATTCGTGGTGGGGGCGACCCAAACCCATGCCCTGGCCCGGGTGCGCCAGATGGCCCCTGAACGGTGGATTCTGGCCCCGGGCGTGGGCGCGCAAGGGGGTTCGCTGGAAGCGGCGTATCAGGCCGGGCGTCGCGCGGATGGGTTGGGTATCCTCTTCCCCGTCTCTCGGAGCCTGGCCCGGTCCGATGACCCGGCCCAGCAAGCCCGCGCCTTGGCCGAGGTCACCCGTCGTTTGATGGCCGAAGCCGCGGGCGGAGGCAAAACCCCGCCTCCGCCCCACCTGGAAGAGGTGAAGGTCCAGTTGGCCCGGGACCTGGTGGACACCGGATGTGTGCGTTTCGGTGCCTTCACCTTGAAATCGGGTCAACAGGCCCCCATCTACTTCGACCTGCGCCGTTTGGTGGGGTTTCCCGAGGTCTTGCACCGGGTGGCCATGGCTTACGGATTCCTGCTTCAATCCCTCACGTTTGACCGCCTGGCGCCGCTGCCCTACGCGGCCCTTCCCATCGGAACGGCGGTGAGCCTGACTTTTGGCTGGCCGCTGGTGTACCCCCGCAAGGACGTGAAGGCCTACGGCACTGCGGCCCGGGTGGAAGGCGTGTTCGAGCCCGGCGAAGTGGCGGTCATCCTGGATGATGTACTCACCACAGGCGCCTCCAAACAAGAGGCCCTCGGCCGTCTCCGGGAGGTAGGTTTGCAGGTGCGGGACGTAGTGGTGCTCATTGAC
>WFVP01000046.1 GCA_015491595.1 Anaerolineales bacterium | reverse complement strand
GCAAAATGGGAAGGGAAATCCGCCCCAACTACAGCAATGAGGCCAAAATCTCGGCGATTTCCTCGGGGTGGCGCGCCACCCGCACGTCGGCGGCCTCCAGGGCCCGGATTTTCTCCTCCGCGGTCCCTTCACCACCTTCCACAATGGCACCCGCGTGCCCCATGCGCTTGCCGGGAGGCGCGGTACGACCCGCAATGTAAGCCACCACGGGCTTGCTCATGTGCCGGGCGATGTACTCCGCGGCCTTTTGCTCCTCCGTGCCGCCAATCTCTCCGATGAGCACCACTGCCTGGGTGTCGGGGTCTTCCTCAAACATCTGGAGCACTTCAATGAAACCCAGGCCGTGGACCGGGTCACCGCCGATGCCCACCGTGGTGCTCACGCCGATGCCCCGTTGCTGCATGGCATACATGACCTCATAAGTCAGGGTACCGGACCGGGAGACCACCCCCACCGGTCCCGGAATCGCGATGTTCCCGGGGATAATGCCCGCCTTGGTCTGACCGGGGACCAGCACACCCGGACAGTTGGGACCCACCAACTTCACCCCTTTCTCGTCCAAATACGTGACCACCTTCATCATGTCCTGGATGGGAATGCCCTCTGTGATGGCGATGATGAGCCGGATACCGGCATCCGCGGCTTCCAGCATGGCATCAGCCGCGAAACGGGCGGGCACGAAAATCACGCTCACTTCCGCGCCCGTGGCCCGGACCGCGTCCCGAACCGTATCGAACACGGGAATGCGGTCCATGACCCACATGCCACCCTTGCCAGGGGTGACGCCCGCCACCACCTGGGCGCCATACGCCACCATGCGTTCGGCATGGAACCGACCTTCCCGACCTGTAATGCCCTGCACCAAAATCCGGGTGTTCTTGTTCATGAGAATCGCCATGGTTCGCCTCCTGTTCTCCAACGGCTCTCATCGGGCTTACTGTCCGTAAGCCAGCCGGACCGCCTTTTGCGCGGCTTCCGTGAGGGTGGTCGCGGTTTCCATCGCGGCCTCCTGCAACAGGGCCCGGCCTTCCTCGGCATTGGTCCCCACCAGGCGGACCACCATGGGGATGTCCGGTTTGACCTCCTCCATGGCCGCCAGAATGCCCCGGGCCACCTCATCGCAGCGAGTGATGCCGCCGAAGATATTGATGAGCACCACCTTGACCTTGGGGTCCGCCAGAATCAAGCGCATAGCGCGGGCCACCTTCTCCGCGTTGGCCCCACCCCCGATGTCCAGGAAGTTCGCGGGCTCGCCGCCGAAGAGTTTGATGATGTCCATCGTGGCCATGGCCAAACCCCCGCCGTTCACCATGCACCCGACGGTGCCGTCCAGTTTGATGTAGGAAAGACCATACTGGCGGGCTTCCACTTCCGTGGGGTCCTCGGCATCCAGGTCCCGGAACTTTTCCAGTTCGGGATGCCGGTACAGCGCGTTGTCGTCCACCACGAGTTTGGCATCCAGGGCCAGCAGGTTCCCCTGCCGGGTGATGACCAGGGGGTTGATTTCCACCAGCGTGGCATCGTATTTCTGATAGACCTGGGCCAGGGCGCGAGCAAAGGCGATGAAGGAAGACCAGAACTCCCGGGGCAGCTCGATGCCCAGCGCCAGGTCTCGAATTTGATAGGCCTGCAACCCCAGTAGGGGATGGATATGCGCCCGTACAATTTTTTCGGGACTCCGTCGGGCCACCTCTTCGATGTCCACACCTCCCTCCGAAGAGGCCATCACCACAGGCCGTTTGGCCGCCCGGTCGTTGGTGATGCCCAGGTAAATCTCCTGGGCGATGTCCGCCGCTTCTTCCACCAACACCTTGCGTACCGGAAGGCCCTTGATGGTCATGCTCAAAATGCGCTCCGCCACTTCCCGGGCTTCCTCAGGGGTACGGGCCAGTTTGATTCCACCGGCCTTCCCCCGGCCGCCCACGAGCACCTGGGCCTTGATGGCCACCGGCCCTCCCAGTTCCTGGGCAATGCGCGCGGCTTCCTCCGGCGTCTCGGCCACCCATCCCTTGGGAATCGGGATGCCGTGGTCGGCGAAAATCTGCTTGGTCTGATACTCGTGCAACTTCATGGCCGCACTCCTTGATGGCGGGGTTACCCTTTGCAAAAAAGCCGTCCCAATGATACCATTCCCCGCGTGATTCTGCCTATAAGCGGAACGGATTTACCGTCAGATTCATGTGATGGTTTTTGAGGAGAACGGACGTATGGTGGCTCGACAGGTGCTCTGCCCCAAGTGCAAAACCCCGGTCATCGCCGAAGTGGAGCAGGTTTTCGATACCCGGAAAATCCCCCAGGCCCGAGACCTCATCCTTTCGGGCCAGTTCAATTTGATGCAGTGTCCGGCTTGTGGGTACGTGGGTCAGGTCCCTCTGCCCATCGTCTACCATGACCCCGAGAAGGAACTCCTCCTGGTGTACGTACCCCCGGAACTGGGCTTGAGCCGGGACCAGCAGGAACAGGCCGTGGGGCCCCTGTTACAGCGCATCATGCAGGAGCTGCCCGCAGAGCAGCGCAAAGCCTACCTGCTCCAACCCCAGTACATGCTTTCCTTGCGCACCCTGCAGGAACGCATCCTGGAGGCCGAGGGCATCACCAAGGAAATGCTCGAGGCCCAGGAGAAACGCATGACCTTACTGCGGCACCTCCTGAACGCCAGCCAGGAGGGACGCCGGGAGATGCTCCGCAAGGAAGCAGACCTGGTAGACGAAACCTTCTGGGAACTGCTGCGGTACTTGCAAAGCGCGGCCCAGGCCACCGGCGACCAGGTGTCCCTGCAACGACTGAAGGACATCGAGGACGCGGTCAAGGAGGTCACCCCCTTCGGGCAACGGCTGAAGGAGGAGGAAGAAAGGGCCCGCCGGGTTCAGGCGTTCCTCCAATCCCTGCCCCGCAACATCACGCCCCAGGACTTCGTGCAACGCCTGCTCCAGTGGCCGCATCTGGACCAGGAGCACCTGCGCCTGCTGGCCGTAATGTTCCCCGCGGTCCTGGAATATCCCATCCTGCAGGCCCTGCAAGAGGTCAAGGAAACGGGCTCGGTGGAGATGCAGGCCAAGGCCCGGGAGGTCCACGCCTGGCTGGTGCAGACCCTGGAGCGGGTCCAGGAAGCCCAGAAACGCCTGCTCATGGACACGGTGCAGGCCATCGAGGCCGCGTTGGAGGAGGAAGAGGAATCGGCCCGTCAAACCCACCTGGAGAAGCTGGCCACCGTGGTGGCCATGACGCCCGAACTGTTCCATCAGGCCCTGGGCCTGGTACATCGCAAGTATCAGGGGCAACCCCAGCGCCTGGCCCAGCTGGATGCCCTGGTGCGGCAACTGGAGCGCCTCCTCTTCTCCCCTGAAGAACTCCTGCTGCGAGACCTGCTGGAAACCCAGGACGAGGCCATGTGGAGGGCCATGGTGAAAAAGCGGCCCGAAGCCCTGACCAGTCATCTCCTCAACCTGCTGAGCCAGTACCTGGCTTCGGTGCCCGAGCACCAGCGGGAACCCCTGGAACGCCTGTTCCAGTTCCTGGCCCAGGAAGTCATGCGCCGCCAGATGCGGGAACAGGAAGCCCAACAGGAGCCGGACCAAGCCTCGTCTTCTCCTCCCGCCACCGCGACCGGTCCGAAAGTGCTCCGGCCGGGCCAGGAGGACTCCTCTCGGGAACAAAATGCGGGGTCCCAGCTCATCCTTCCATCGTAAATCTGCTCCGGTACCAGCGGCCGTTCGAGTTTGACAGGAGGAGGATGGCCCATGACCGTCTCCCCGGATGCCCTAATCGCCCTGGTCACCCTCACGGTGCTGGAAATCATCCTGGGCATTGACAACATCATCTTCATCACCATCCTGTCCGGTCGGCTCCCCGAATCGCAACAGCTCTGGGGGCGCCGTCTGGGCATCGGTATCGCCGTGGTCAGCCGTTTGATTCTCCTCACCCTCATCCGATGGATTGAACGCCTGCGCGATGTCACCGCGTTCGCGGTCCTGGGCCACGCCTTCACGTACCATTCCCTGGTGCTACTGGGCGGAGGCATTTTCCTGCTTGCCAAGGCGACCCATGAAATTCACGCCAAGCTGGAGGCGGAAAACGGCGAAGAGGTACCCGAGGCGGCGCCGGCCCACCTCACCCTCCCGGCCATGCTGGTTCAGGTGGGCCTCATCGATTTGGTCTTTTCCCTGGACTCCGTCATCACCGCGGTGGGCATTGCCCGCCAGTACTGGGTCATGGTCACGGCCATCCTGCTCGCCGCGGGCGTCATGGTGGTGGCAGTGGAGAGCATCAGCCGATTCCTGGAGGCCCACCCCAGCATGAAAATGCTGGCTCTTTCCTTCCTGGTCCTCATCGGCGCGCTGCTCATCATTGAAGGGTGGATTCCCGAAAAGGCGGAGCAACTTCACCTCAAGAATTACGCCTACTTCGCCATGGCCTTCTCCTTCTTCGTGGAACTCCTCAACATCCGGGTCTCTCGCAAGCGACGCCCGGTGAAGCTACGCAAGACGCCGCGGCTGAAAACCCCACCCTCGGGCCAAGAGGCGTAACCATGCGGCCCTTCCTGGTGGTGGGCGCGGGCGCGGTGGGAACGTACGTTGGGGGCAGCCTGGCCCTCCACGGGTACCCGGTGGTCTGGATGGTGCGGCCCCACCACCGCGCGCGGCTGGAACGCCAGGGCTTTGTCCTGCACCTTCCTTATGGAGACTTCCATCTCCCTGCCCGTCCCTTAGTGGATGCCTGGAACGATGCCCTGGAGGCCTTCGGACCGCTGGAAGGCGTCATCCTGGCCATCAAAGGCTATCACCTGGACGAGCTGCTCCCCCTCTTCCAGTCGCATCGCGACCGCCTCCCCCCCATCCTCAGTCTGCTGAACGGCGTGGACGCCGAAGGCCTTTTGGCCCAGGCTGTGGGTCGGGAGAAAGTGGTCTACGGGACCCTGCTCACGGCGATAGAGCGAGAGGACCTGGGCATCATCCGGGTAACCAAGTTTCGGGGCATGGGCCTGGAGGCGACCCATCCTGTATCCTCCACCTGGCTTCGCGCTTTCGAAGCCGCGCGTTTAGGCCCCCGAGGATATGCCCATCCCCAGGCCATGAAGTGGTCCAAACTGCTCACCAACCTCATCGCCAACAGCCTCTCGGCCCTCCTGGACTGGACGCCGGACCAGATTTACCGGCATCCGGGCCTCTGTCGCATTGAAATGGCCCAGATTCGAGAGGCCCTGGCCGTGATGCGGGCCTGGCGCATTCCGGTGGTGGACCTGCCCAAAACCCCCGTGCGGGCCCTGGCCTGGGTCGCGACCCATCTTCCGCCCTCAGCGGCCTGCGCGCTGCTGCGACCCCGGGTAGCCCGGGGACGGGGGTCCAAAATGCCGTCCTTCCACCGAGACCTCCATCAGGGTTCCGGCCGCACCGAGGCCCGCTGGTACCACGGGCCGGTGGTGCGTTACGGCCAGCAGGCCGGCCTCCCCACCCCGGTCCATCGGGCGTTGCTGGACCTGTGGGAGGCCATGGAGAAGGGCGAGCTCTCACCCCAAGCCTTCCGCCACCAACCAGAAGCGCTGCTCAAGCGCCTGGGGGCTGGCCGGTAACCCGGGAGCCCGCCGGGGGCCGGCTGCTCCCGGCCCGGGATGGACTATAATGGGAGTGCTCCCGGCAGACACGGCCGGACCAACCCGGCGAAATTCCGAGGAACCGAGTCGTCTCCATGCACACCTTCCCCAACCGCAACATCCTCTGGGCCTCCCTGGCGGTGGACGAAGCCGTGCGCCAGGGGGTCAGGGCGGCCGTTCTGGTGCCCGGTTCCCGCTCCACCCCCCTCATCTGGGCCTGGAGCCAGCAAAACCGCGTCCCGGTGTTCACCCCATGGGATGAGCGCAGCGCGGGGTACTTTGCCCTGGGTCTGGCCCTGGGCCTGAATGGCCCCGTTGCGGTGGTGACCACCTCGGGAACCGCGGTGGCCAACCTGTACCCTGCGGTGCTGGAAGCCGAGCGCAGCCAGGTCCCCCTGCTCCTCATGACGGGAGACCGCCCCCTGGAACTCTACGACAGTGGCGCCAATCAAACGGTGGACCAGGTGAAAATCTTTGGCGACCGGGTTCGCTGGTTCGCCCAGGTCCCCCTCCCCGAAGCCCATCCCTCAGGGAGGGCCCTCCGTTCTCTCCGCACCCTCATGGCCCGGGCCGTGGCTCGCGCTCGGGGATGGGATGGCCCTCCGGGACCGGTGCATCTCAACTTCCCCTTTCGCAAACCTCTGGAGCCCATCCCGCAACCCGAAGACCTCTCTCCCGACGACCTCCAGCGCCTGCGAAAGGAAATTGAGGGACGTGGGGAAGCACCCTGGACCCAAATGCTGGCCTTTCCGCCCACCTTTCCCCCGGAGGAAGCCCGGCCCTGGGCCGACATCTTGGCCGCACACCCCCGGGGGGTCATCATCTGTGGGCCGCGCTGTCCGGGCGGGGCATTTCCCCGCAAGGTGGTGGCCCTGGCCCGCGCGCTGGGTTATCCCCTTTTGGCGGACCCCCTCTCAGGTCTCCGCTTCGGGCCCTGGGTGAAGGGAGGGGGGATTTTCGGGGGTTATCCTCTGGCCCTGGAGGCGGGATGGCGCCCTCCCACCCCTCCACAAGTGGTCTTGCGCTTCGGTGCCGCGCCTGTGGGCAACGGCCTTTTGCGGGCCCTGGCGGAATGGGACGAAGCCCTGCATCTGGCCGTGGACCCTTACGGCACCTGGCACGACCCCGAACATCGGCTGGACGCCCTCTTCCGGGTCCACCCCGAGGACTGGGCAACCCAGGTCTTGCAGGCCCTGACCCAGGTCGACCTCCAACGGGATGCCTCCTGGCTCCAATCCTGGCGCGAGATGGAAAAGCAGGTGCAGGAAACCGTTGCCCGTCCCGAGGACGTGGAAGGCCAAGCCCTGCCCCGCATCGTGCACGCATTGCCCGAGGGGAGCATCCTGGTGGTGGGGAACAGCCTCCCGGTGCGTCATCTGGAAGAACTGGCCTTTCCGCAAAGCAAGTTTCTGCAGGTCTGGGCCAATCGCGGGACCAGTGGCATTGACGGCGTGCTGTCCACCGCCGTGGGGATGGCCGCGGCGCGACCAGGACGTCCTATGGTCGTGGTCCTGGGGGACCATAGTTTTCTCTACGACGTCAACATCCTGGCCCTGGTGCGCTCCTTGAAACTCCTACTCACCATAGTGGTCTTGCACAACGATGGGGGAGGCATTTTCTACCGACTGCCCATTCGGGATTTCGACCCGCCCTTCATCCCCCACGTGCGCCATCCCCATGGCCTCTCCTTCCGGGGAATCGCCGAAATGTTCGGCCTCGCCTATCACGAAGTGCCCGTGCCCCATCTGGACGAGGCCCTGCGCCAGGCGATGAACGCCTCCCGACCCGCCCTCCTGGTGGCGCCCACCGACGCGGAACGACACGAAGACGTCCGCCGCTCATGGCTCCGGTCCCTGAGCCCCTGAAAGGGGAAATTTCCCGAACAACTGTGGAAAACTCCGGGAAAACCTGTGGAAAACCCGCCGAGATTGGGGAAAACCGCGGTCGAAATCCGCAGTGGGAGGGGGCCATCCTCCTTTCGTTTTCCTTTTCCCCAACCTGTCCCCAAATCTTTCCACAGCCCGTCCAATACCTATCCCTTTCGGCATCCCGAGATATAGGGGCGCGGCGTAGACCCAGGGCCAGAAATCCGACAGTGGCTTCCTTATCCCCGTTTTCCACAGCCCCTATGACGACGACGAAAAGAACATCTTCAACCTTCCATAAAAGTTGTTCGCGAAATTCGTGACTTCTTGAAATTGGAAATGTGGAAAAGCCGCGGGTATAATCGCCCAAGATGTTCAGGTCTTCTTTGGTGACTGGAGGTCAACCATGTCCCTGCCCGTTACCTGGCAAGATGTGTATGCGTTGTTGCCGGAGACCTTCCTGGTGGTGTGGGCCAGTCTGCTCTTGTTGGTAGACGTTTTTCGCATCCGGGACAAGCGTTGGACGGCATGGGGCGGCGTTGTCGGGTTTGCCCTGGCCCTTGTGCTGGCCTTCATGCAGTTCGGCCGCTCCCCCTTGCTGGCCTTCCAGGGCATGGTCATCGCCGATGCCTTCAGTGTCTTCCTGGTGGCCCTTTTCGCCCTGAGCGGTTTGGTGGGTATTTTGCTGGCCCAGGACTTCCTGCAGCGCCACGACATGGAGCGGGGGGAGTACTACGTGCTCCTGCTCTTCTCCGTGGCGGGCATGATGCTCATGGCCCGGGTGGCGGACCTCATCATGATTTTTCTTGCCCTGGAACTTTTCTCCATCCCCTTGTACATCATGTCGGGATTCGCCCGTCCCCGTAGTGAATCGGAAGAGGCGGCCTTGAAGTACTTCCTCCTGGGGGCTTTTGCCGCGGGCTTCATGGCCTTTGGCATCGCGTTAGTGTATGGCGCTACAGGTACCACGTCCTTACCCAGCATGGTGGAGGTCATCGGTCAGGGGGGCGCGGACCAGGCTCTGTTGATTTCCGGTGCAGCTTTGGTGCTGGTGGGTCTGGGCTTTAAGGTGGCGGCTGCTCCCTTCCACATGTGGACGCCTGATGTTTATCATGGCGCACCTTCCCCCGTTACGGGCTTTATGGCGGTTACGGCCAAGATGGCCGGGTTTGCGGCTTTGCTCCGCCTTTTCGTTCTGGTGTTCCCCAGCATGCAAACGTTGACCCCCGTGCTCTGGGCCCTGGCGGCCTTGAGCATGATTTTGGGGAATGTGGTGGCCATTGCACAACGCAACGTGAAACGCATGCTGGCTTATTCCAGCATTGCCCACGCGGGTTACATGCTCATGGCCGCGGTGGCTTTTGCCCATCCGACCCTGGCTCCCCAGGCGGTGGCTGCGGTGCTCTTTTATCTGGTGGCGTATGCCTTCGCCACCTTTGGGGCCTGGGGTGTGGTGGTGCTTTTGGAACGGCGCATGGGTGAGGGCTTGAATCTGGACGATTACGCCGGCCTCTCCCGACGC
>WFVP01000045.1 GCA_015491595.1 Anaerolineales bacterium | reverse complement strand
TTGTACACGGGCCGGGGCACGCCCCGCTCGCGGAAATACGCCTCAATCTTCTCCTGGACCTCCTCCTCCAGGCCGTGCTCCCGGATGTACTTTTCCACCTGCTGGTCAATGGCCGCGTTGAAGAAGAAGGCCAGCACCGTCGGCGCGGGGCCGTTGATGGTCATGGAAACGGACGTGTGGCGGTGGGCCAGGTCGAAGCCGGAGTAGAGTTTCTTCGCGTCGTCCACCGTGGCCACGCTCACGCCCGAGTTGCCGATTTTGCCGTAGATGTCGGGCCGCTCGTCGGGGTCCTGGCCGTAGAGGGTGACCGAATCGAACGCGGTGGAAAGGCGCTTGAAGGGATGCCCGTAGGCCAGGAAGTGGAAGCGCCGGTTGGTGCGCTCGGGGGTGCCTTCCCCCGCGAACATGCGGATGGGCTCTTCCTCGGGGTTCTTCAGGGGGTACACCCCCGCGGTGAAAGGGAAGCGGCCCGGCACGTTCTCCTGGCGGAGCCAGCGGAGCCGTTCGCCCCAGTCCTCGTATTTGGGCAGGGCCACCCGGGGGATTTTGCTATGGGAAAGGCTCTCGTGGAACAGGGGCTGTTCGATGACCCGGTTCCGCACCTGGTACCGGAAGATTTCCTGTTGGTAGGTTTCGATGAGGTCGTCCCACTGGGCCAGGAGCTCCCGGTTTTCGGGGGTCAGCTGGGCCTCCAGTTCTTTCGCCCGCTTTTCCAGTTCCGCGGCCAGGTCCTCCCGGCCCTGCCGGCGCAGGTCCTCCATGACGGCCAGGGTCTGCTGCCAGCGCCGGGCGATTTGCGCCTGCTCCTCGGTCTCCCGGTTGTAATCCTCCACGGTCTTGACGATTTCCGCCAGGTAATGGGAGCGTTCGGGCGGGAGCAGGTAGTTCTTTTCGGGCAGGCGGTATTCTCTGGGGTACTGAGTGGGGAAGACCACGCCCGTCTTCTCTGCGATTTTGTCCAGGATGCCCCGATAGGCCACGTCCATGCCCACGTCGTTGTAGTAGGAGGCCATGGTCGCGTAGATGGGCAGGTCCTCGTCCTTCACGTGGAAGAGCAGGTGGTTGCGGCGGTACTGCTTGCGGACGTCCCGGAGCGCGTCCTCCGCGCCGGGCTTGTCGAACTTGTTGATGATGACCACGTCCGCGTAGTCCAGCATGTTGATTTTTTCCAGCTGGGTGGCCGCGCCGTATTCGGGGGTCATCACGTACACGGCCACGTCCGCCACGTCCACGATGCCGATGTCCGCCTGGCCGATGCCCGTGGATTCCACCACGATGAGGTCGAAGCCCGCGAGTTTGAAGATGTCCACCGCGGCTTTGGCCGCGGGGGAAAGCGCGCCCTGGGCATCGCGCGTCGCCATACTGCGCATGAAGACCCGGTCGGTGTAAATCGCGTTCATGCGGATGCGGTCGCCCAGCAGCGCGCCGCCCGTCTTCTTGCGGGTGGGGTCAATGGAAAGGATGGCGACCCGTTTGTCGGGGAACTCCTGGAGGAAGCGGCGCACGAACTCGTCCACCACGGTGGACTTGCCCGCGCCGCCCGTGCCGGTGAAGCCGATGACGGGAATCCGTCGGTCGTCGTTCGTCGTCCGTCGTCCGTCATCCGTCAATACCTCAGCCTGGGAGCCATCCACTCCACGATCGACGACCGACGATCGACGACCGACGAGGTGCTCCCGATACCGCGCCCACACCTCGGGGTGGTTTTCGGCGATGGTGATGGCCCGGGCGATGGCGATGGGGTCGCCCTTGAGGATGTCGGCCAGGCGTTCGGGGTTTTCCGCGAAGATGTCGGGCGGCTCGAAGTCGCAGCGCTGGAGCACGTCGTTAATCATGCCCTGCAAGCCCATGAAGCGGCCGTCGTCGGGGGAGTAGATTTTGATGTCGTGGCGGGCCAGCTCTTCGATTTCGTGGGGAAGGATGGTGCCGCCGCCGCCCCCGACCACCCGCACGTGGGCCAGGCCCAGCTCGTTGAGCCGCTGGCGCAGGTAGGTGAAGAACTCCATATGGCCGCCCTGGTAGGAGGTCACGGCCACGCCCTGCGCGTCCTCTTCCAGCGCGGTCTTCACGATTTCCGCGACGGAACGGTTGTGGCCGATGTGGATGACCTCCGCGCCCGTGGCCTGCATGATACGGCGCATCAGGTTGATGGCCGCGTCGTGCCCGTCGAACAGGCTGGCCGCGGTCACGATGCGGATGGGGTGTTGGGGTTGATACGGTCCCTCCTGGGGTGGAGCATACGTCTGAACCCGAGGCTTTTCCGTGGTCACTGAAGCCGGGGAGGTTTGCACGGTCATGCGTCCTTCTCCTCCTTGGACTGAAACCGAGGGATGAGACATCTTTCCTTCCATTATACAAACCCTTGACGCTCTTCCTGGAAGGGTCATTGGGGTTCCCAGGTTATTAACCCCTTCACAAGGGGGCAAACGCGCCCCTTTTTTCATGTCCTGCGTCCGCTTCCTGAGCACGAGAAAAATGTTGTTATAATAGGCTCACGCTCGTTCTTAATGCATCCCCCATTACCCTGGATGAGGACTTATGCATCTGGTGAAAGGTTCCGCCTTGGGTTGTCTGAGTGTCCTGGGTCTTGTGCTGCTGGCCGCCCTTCTCTGGTGGTGGGTCGGCCAGCGCCGTTTCCGGGCCTGGAACTGGGACTGGTTCTGGCGGGACCCCATCGCCGCCCATTCGTGGGAAAGCCCCTCCACGGCCAGGGAAGCCCGTCTGGAGGTGGCCCCTCAAGAG
>WFVP01000044.1 GCA_015491595.1 Anaerolineales bacterium | reverse complement strand
GGGTGTGGCTTTCGGTCACGGCCTCCTGGGTGGCCCGGCCCCGGGTGTCTGCGGAGCCGTGGGTCACGGTCACGCTTCCCCCGGCGGTGTGGGCCTGGCTCTCGGTGTGGGCCCAGGAATCCGTGTGGCTTCGGTTCCAGGTCTGGTTCACCCCGTCGGTCACGCTGTGGGTCTGGCCGCGGCTGTGGCCCTTCCCCGCGCTCAGGGTGCGGCCCATGGCGGCCAGGATGGGGATGGAGAGGGAGAAGCCGATGCTCCGGGTGCCCCGCTGACGGGAGGCGATCTGGGACACGTAGCGGGCGAAGTCCACCACTTTGTCCACCAGAAGGCCCCGGTCCACGTGGCGGGAGACCACCTGGAAGACGAAGTTCCGGCCCGCGCGGGCCAGGGCCCGGAAGAGCATCTCGTTCTGCTCTGCGCTCAGGTCGTCGGGCCGTACCAGGTTGTCGTCGGGGGTCTTGATGCCGTCCCGGGGGTCCGGGTACCCGATGAGCAGCAGGACCTTGCGGGCGCGCAGCATCATATCCAGCATGGCCCGGATGACCGTTGGGTCGGGGAAGCGCAGGCGGGCCTGGACGTGGTTGGCCATGCTGGCCTGCACGGCCTCGAAGCGCTGGCGGGCCAGGCGCACGGCCTGGTCCAGGGAGGGGTCCTCTGCGGCTGCGCCGTACATCTGGGCCACGCCCAGGCGCTGGGGCCGGAAGAGGCCCAGGGCCACGTAGAGGAAGTCCACCCCTGCGTTGTACAGGCCCCGGAGGATGGCGACCTGCCGGCGGAAGAAGTTGAGACTCTCCCGCTCTCCCATTTCGGCCAGGGGGCGGGGGAGCACGGCCAGTTCGCCCAGGGTGAGCACGCGGTACCGGGGTCCTTCGGGGGTCTGGATGCGGAACCACAGGTGCTCCACCTGTCCGTTGCTCACGCCCACGCCGTTGTCCAGGATGTGCATGGTTTCACCTCCAAAACTGGCCGATGTGCCTTAACCCCTACCTGGCATATGTGCCGTGTGCCAGTTCCTTGTGCCAGTTTTCACCCGCGTCCTCGGGTACGGATTTCCCGCACCACGTCCTCGGGTCGGCCCAGGGGCGGGTGCACGAAGAGGCCCTGGGCCAGCAGGGCCAGGTACCCGATGGGGTACACGTACATGGCGATGCCGATGAGGGCGTTGAGGTATCCCATGCCGGTGACCAGGGAGGGGTCGGCGAAGTCCGCGGGCAGCAGCCGCCACAGCCGGAACCCCAGGCCCATGAGGCCGTACAGGCCCAGGGCCTGGTAGGCCTGCCACCGGAGGGCCAGGGGGTCGTGGCGCTCCACGTGCACCGCGACCGCGGCGGCCAGGAGCATGAGGCCCACCGCGTAGGGCACGGGATGGGGGCCGAAGACCGTGGCCGCCAGGGCCGCGCTGACGGCGGCCAGGCCCATGGGCCGGCGCTCGCGGCGCTCTCCGGCCAGCAGCCAGGCGGCCAGGGGCACCGCGAGCACCGTGGGCCAGTGGTCGGCCAGGAAGTACAGGGTGACCAGAAGGCCGTTCAGGAGCCAGAGAAAGGGATGCCACCAGACCATGCTCACGACTCCAGGTCAACTCCGCCGCACCGGGTCTCGTAGAAACGAGAGACGCCTTGGGTTTCGAAACGGGAGACGCACCGGGTCTCGTCACGAGAGATTCCTGCGGATTTCCCCATGAGGGACGTGGGGGCCTCGTTTTGCGGCTTTTCCTGCCATTCCCCGCACCAGTCGAAGTCGTTCACCGAGGGCCAGTGGGCCGTCGTGCCGGGCCTGGGGGCGTGTCGCCGACAGCGGCCCATGCTGGGCCTGTCCGGGAAGGGGTCGTAGAAGCGACAGGTCTTGCAAGTGTGCTCCATGACTGCGCCTCCTATGGTTCGATGAGGGTGCCCTCCAGCAGGTACACGGGCACCTGGAAGGTGCGCTTTTTCTTCATGCCGTTGCTCTGTCTGGCCGTGATTTGGATGAGATAGACACCGGGGTCGTAGGGCAGCACGTGCATGCGCACGTTCCCCTCGCTGCCGTTGATGGTGACCTTCCTGTCCTGGATTGCGTAGCCCAAGGGGCGCGCGCCCGGGTACCGCTTCGCCAGGTCGGTCAGGATCCAGTTCACGCTGTCGGGGCTCAGGGAAATCTCCACCTTGATGCCGGTCAGGTCGAAGGG
>WFVP01000043.1 GCA_015491595.1 Anaerolineales bacterium | reverse complement strand
GGTCAAAGACCAGGAAACCTTCCCCTTCCACCACCACAGGATAGCACCGGGTCAGAATCTCCCGCAACGCGGGCTGTTGTTCCCACTGGCCCATGGCCGTTACCAAAAAGTAGTCGTACCCTTCCGTCTTCTCCCGGAAGAGCCGGTGGGCATCCTGCGGCTCCCCCTTCCAGACCCGTTGGAGCTCCAGAATGGCCGCGGTGGGCCAGACATCCATCCCCCGGCCGCCGTAATAGTTCATCCGAAAGCCAAAATCCTGCAACAAGCCGATGTATCGACCCTCGGGCAACTGTTCCACCAGGCTTTTCCAAAACGTCGGCTCGGCTCGATAGTCCTTCGCCCGCAGCTCGCGCACCGACGCCGCGGTGGCGTACATCACGCCCGCGGCCACCGCCACGGCCACCACAACCCGTGCCCACAGGGGCCGCTCCAGCAGAATGGGATACAGCAACGCGGCCAGGGCCGACACCCCCAGGGCGATCCAGGGCATCAGGGGAAGATGGTAGTAGTTGTGGGTCATGGCCTGGTACGGCACGGCAAAGGCATACGCCCCGTACCCCAGCACCCAGCCCAGACCCAGGGTCAGCAGGCCTCGCCGCGGGTTCAACGCGTACCCCAGGACGGCCGCCAGCAGCCAGGGACCGCCCAGCCACTTGATGACCGTATGCCCCCAGCGCACGTAGAACATAGGCGAGGTCCAGAACCTCATCATGGGCAGGGTCCACATGCCCGTGTACGAGCCAATCAAGCCCCGGTAGAGGCCGTAATAACCCAGCAGGCCCCCGGCCATTCCTCCGAAGAGGAGCCAGGGCCAAGGGGTGCGCCAGGTCTCCCGCCAGGAGCCCCGAAGGAAGCTCAAGAACAGCAGCGCGCCGGCCAGGGGGAGCACCGCATAGGCCTTGACCACCACCGTCAGGGTGCTCAAGACCACCGCGGCCACGGCCCATCCCCTGCGGTCCTCTTCGACCCAACGGACCCAGGCGTAGACGGACCACACCATGAGCATGACCATCCCCGGGTCCGGCTGGAAGGCCCGTCCGGCCATGACCGCGAAGGGCAGAAAGAGGAAGTACAGGGGGCCCGCCAGCGCCGGCCAGGGAGGCATCCAGCGCCGGGCCAGCAAATAGAGCCCCAGGCCCCCCAACACCCAAAAGAAGGAGGTGTAAACCCGGGCCACCCAAAGGGTCTCCCGGCCCAGCAGCAGATACGTCGCCGCAACCAGAGCATCCAACAAAGGCGGTTCCAGTTGAGCCAGACGACGGTACAGCGCCTCGGCCCATTCCTTTTCCTCGGGAGTCGCCCGAGGGTTCCAGCGGTAGTACAGATAGCGGGCCGTAATCGCGCCTTTCAACTGGCGGACAGGGTGAAAATCCAGGGGTGGGTCCGTCAGGTCGTACAGGCGGACTGCCCATGCCAGGAGCAACACAAGGACCAAGACCAGGCGATGCCCGTAGCCTTTCACTTTTTCACTCCATCACCAGAACCGCCTGGCCGACGATGCGGCCGGCCTTCAAGTCGGCCAGGGCCTCGTTGGCTTGCTGCCAGGGGTACGGTTGCACGGTGGTCTGGATGGGGATGCGCCCGGCCAGTGCCAGAAAGTCTCGGGCATCCTGGCGGGTGACGTTGGCCACCGAACGCAACCCCCGCTCCTGGTAAATCAACGCATACGGCATTTCCGGAATCGGGGTCATGTAAATGGCGTTGATGGCCACGGTCCCGCCCGGCCGAAGCACCTGCAGGGCCCGATGCACGATTTCGCCCGCGGGCGCGAAAATCAGGGCCCGGTCCACCCGTTCCCCCGGGTCTTCTTGGGGATGGCCGGCCCAAGCGGCTCCCAGTTGGCGCGCGTGCTCCTGCCGCTTCGGCGACCGGGTGAACACCAGGACCCGATTTCCCCAATACCGCAACACCTGAATGACCAGATGCGCGCTGGCCCCAAAACCGAACAGGGCCACTGTGTCTCCTGGTTGCACCCCGGCTACACGCAGGGTGCGGTAGCCAATCACCCCTGCACAAAGCAATGGCGCAGCATGGACATCATCAACGGCCTCGGGTAACGGAAACACGTAATCCGCCCAGGCCACCATGTACTCGGCATAGCCGCCATCCGCGTGGAACCCCGTAAACTGGGCCCGGGGACACAGGTTCTCCAGGCCTCGAC
>WFVP01000042.1 GCA_015491595.1 Anaerolineales bacterium | reverse complement strand
GTACACCCTTGGGGACATGGTGCGCGGGCAGGGCATCGGAGAGCTGGTCCCGGCCCTCCTTGTGGCCGGGAAAGCCGTACCGCTGCCAGGTGAAGGACAGCGCCCGGTAGAAGGGGGTTTCGCCCTTCTGCCAGGTTTGGTACAGCACGTCGGCCCGTTCCCGCAGGGCCTGCAAGCGGATGGCGGGCATGGCGAACGTCGTGACGGCCGGGGTCAGCCCTGGGCCAGGGCCTGGACGAGTTCCCGGCAGAAGGCCGGGATGTCCTTCACCACCCGGCCCCAGACCAGGTTCCCGTCCCGGAAGGCCGGTTCATCCACCCAGGTGGCCCCGGCGTTGAGCAGGTCGTCCCGGATACCGACAGAGCCCGTGGCCCGGTGGCCGGCCACGATGCCCGCGGAGATGAGCACCCATCCCCCGTGACAGATGCTGGCCACGATTTTCCCCTGCTGATAGGCGTCCCGCACCAGGTCCAGCACGCCCGGGTCGCGACGGAGCTTGTCCGGCGCCCAGCCGCCGGGCACGACCACCGCGTCGAAGTCCGCCGCGCGCACATCCGCGGCCGCGACCCGGGCCGTGGCCGAGAGGCCGTGCTTGCCCCGGTACGTTCCGGGCTTTCGACTCACCACGACCACCTCCGCGCCCTCTTCCTCCAGGCGCATGAGAGGGACCCAGAACTCCAGGTCCTCAAAGGCTTCATCGACCAGAATGGCCACCCGTTTGCCCTTCAAGCGCATGGTTCCCCTCCTGTGCCGGCAGCGACCGGTCCGTGGTCAGCGGTCGGCCGTAGGTTAGACCAGATGGGCCTCCAGCCGCGCCACCGCGGCTACGGTATCCTTGCCCTTCAGGTTCATCAGACGCGCGCCTCGCGTAGCCCGACCCATGCGGGGGATGTCCTTCACCCGAAGGCGCAGCGCCACGCCCTTGGACGACAGCAGGATGACCTGGTCCTTTTCCTGCACCACGCGAGCGGCCACTAAGGAGCCGGTTTTGGGCAGGGCCTTGGGGTCCAGGGTGCGTACGCCGCCCGTGGCCCGACCCTTGACGGGGTACTCCTTCAGCGCGGTACGCTTACCGTAACCCTGGGCCGTGACCACCAACAGGTCACCGCCGGGCTCCACCACGTCCATTCCGATGACCTCATCGCCCTCCTTCAGGCGGATACCGATGACGCCGGAGGCGTGGCGCCCCATGGGGCGGACGTCGCTTTCCCGGATGCGCAGCGCCTGACCGTGCGCGGTGACCAGCAGGATGTCGTCCTTCCCTGAGGTGAGGCGCACCCATCCCAGGGCGTCGCCTTCGTGCAGGATGACGGCCACCATTCCCGTAGAGCGCACCGAAGCGAACTCTTTGAGGGGGACCCGTTTGACCCGTCCGTGGTGGGTGCCCATGAAGAGGTAGTTGGCGTCCTGGAAGTTGCGGATGGCCACCGCGGCCGTGACGTGCTCCTCAGAGGCCAGGGGGATGACGTTGACCACCGGCAGCCCCTTGCCCGTGCGTCCGGCCTCGGGGATGCGGTGCACCTTTTCCGCGTAGACCTTCCCCCGGTCGGTGAACAGGAGCAGGGTATCCAGGGTGCGGGCGGAGATGACCAGCAGGACCTCGTCGTCGGCCTTGGTGCTGTGGCCCAGCACGCCCTTGCCGCCCCGTCCCTGGGCCCGGAAGTGCCCGGGAGAGACCCGCTTGATGTACCCTTTGCGGGTGAGGATGACCAGAACCGGTTCGTCGGGGATGAGGTCCTCTTCCTGGAAGTCCTCCTGAGCGTCGGGCAGGATGCGGGTGCGTCGCGGGTCGCCGTATTTTTCGGCCAGCTCGCTCAGTTCCTTCTGGATGACCCGCAGGATCTTTTTGGGATGGGCCAGCAGGTCCTCCAGCTCCCGGATGCGTTTCTTGAGCTCCTTATACTCGTCCTCCAGCTTCTTGCGCTCCAGCGCGGCCAGGCGCCGCAGGGGCATGTCCAGGATGGCCTGGGCCTGCACTTCGGTGAGCTTGAAGCGCTTGATGAGGTTCTTCTTGGCCGTGTCCGCGGTGCGGGAGCGGCGGATGATGGCGATGACCTCGTCGAGGAAGTTCAGCGCCAGCAGCAAACCTTCCAGGATATGGGCCCGTTCCTTGGCCTTGCGCAATTCGAACTCGGAGCGCCTCCGGATGACCTCTCGACGGTGCTCCACGAACCACACCATGGCCTGCTTGAGGGGAAGCAGGCGGGGTTCGCCGTCCACCAGGGCCAGCATTTGGACGCCGAAGGTGGTCTGCAGGGGGGTGTACTTGTAGAGTTGATTGAGCACCTTGCGGGCCTGGGCACCCCGCTTCAATTCGATGACCACGCGCATGCCTGTGCGGTCGGATTCGTCCCGCAGGTCCGCGATGCCGTTGATGCGCCCCGAGCGCACCAGTTCCGCGATGCGCTCGATGAGGGCGGCTTTATTCACCTGGTAGGGGATTTCCGTGATGACGATGGCGTTTCGTCCTCCCCGACCCTCCTCGATGTGGGCCACCCCTCGCAGCACCAGGCGTCCCCGACCGGAGCTGTAGGCCTGCCGAATGCCCTCCATCCCCAGGATGATGCCGCCGGTGGGGAAGTCGGGCCCGGGGAGGTACTTCATCAGGTCCTCCACAGTGATGTCGTCCAGCCGGTCGTAGTTGTCGATGAGATAGTTGAAGGCCGCCACCAGTTCCCGCAGGTTGTGGGGGGGAATGTTGGTGGCCATGCCCACGGCAATGCCGGTGGACCCATTGGCCAGCAAATTAGGGAAGCGGCCGGGAAGGACCGTGGGTTCTTGCAGGCTGTCGTCGAAGTTGGGGGCGAAGTCCACCGTTTCCTTGTCGATTTCGTCCAGCATTTCCTCGGCGATGGGGGTCAGGCGGGCCTCGGTGTAGCGCATGGCTGCGGGCGCGTCGCCGTCGATGCTGCCGAAGTTGCCCTGGCCGTCCACCAGGGGGTAGCGCATGGTGAAATCCTGGGCCATGCGCACCAGGGTGTCGTACACGGCCTGGTCACCGTGGGGGTGGTATTTGCCCAGCACCTCGCCCACGATGCGGGCGCTCTTCTTGTAGGGCTTGTTGGACGTCAGGCCCATGTCGTACATGGCGTACAGGATGCGGCGTTGCACGGGCTTGAGCCCGTCCCGTACGTCGGGCAGTGCCCGGGCCACGATGACGCTCATGGCGTAATCCAGGTAGGCGGTGCGCATTTCGTGAACGATGTCCGTGGGAATTACGCGTTCTGGCATCTTCGGCTCCTTTGCTCTGGCGGTATAATACAAACCAGCGGCCGTCGGCCAGTTGTCAAGCCGACAGCGAAGGTGTTCTCATTATACCCCGGCGCAGTCCAGGAC
>WFVP01000041.1 GCA_015491595.1 Anaerolineales bacterium | reverse complement strand
TCCCTCACCCCTGATTCCCCCCTCTGATCGCCTGTTCGGAGGATACCCTTCTCGCGCCATGCTTCCTCATAATGTATGAGAAAATCCGAACATCCCTGGCAGGAGCAATGTGTGACCCGACCCTCCCTCTCGTTATCAACAGATGCGTTCCGGGTGAACCGAGATCCTTCGTCTTCCGTCTTCCCACCCCATCCCAAAACGGAGAGTCGTTATGCGCCGAGATGTAGTATTGGTGGGCATCTTGTGGATTCTCGCGTCCCTGGTCGGGGAGTACGTGGTCAGCATCATCGACTTCTACCCGCTTCGTGCGGCACTGGAAGCCGAGCACATCGACCAGGCCATCCGCACCCTGATGATGCTGGCCGTCCCCGTGTTCACCTTCGTGGTAGTGGTCCTCCTCTACAGCATTTGGCGCTTCCGCGCGCGAGATGAATCCGAAGTTGGAGCACCCATTTACACCAACCGCACCTTTACCGTAGGCTGGCTGGTGGTCACCAGCGCGCTGGCCGCGGTCCTGTTCTACAACCCCGGATATGTGGGATGGACCTTCCTCAAGTCCAACCCCACCGCCGACCTGGAAATTCAGGTCACCGCGGCCCAGTGGCACTGGCACATCACCTATCCCGAATACGGGGTCAGCCTCAAGTCCCGGCCCATCGGCTTCGCCCGCCTGGACGAGAGCCCGGCCCTGGCCCTTCCGGCCGGGAAACGGGTGAAGTTCGTGGTCACGTCGGACGACGTGATTCATTCCTTCTGGATTCCGGCCCTGCGCATGAAGGTGGACGCCGTGCCCGGCGTGGTGACCACCATGTACGTCACCATCACCGAGACGGGGTCCTACGAGGAGGACGCGGTCTTCCGCGTCCAATGCGCCGAGCTTTGCGGCACCGGCCATTCCCGTATGACCATGCCCGTGGTCATTCTGGAGCCCGAGGAGTTCGAGCACTGGATTCAAGAACAGCAGAAGATGCAGATGGAAGGCATGACGGAAGGCGACGGCCATTAGTCGCGGAAAGACATCTCTTTGGGAGGCTTCGGGAAAGCATGACCATGCCAGTGAACCCCTTGCATCGCCCTGATAGGCGCAACGAATCGCTGTTATCGAACATCCTCTGACGCGAGGAGGTGGGAAGGATGTTACCCGTATTTCGTGGCCTCGTGTGGGGCGTCATCGGTTTCCTCATTGGGGGTGGTCTCACCGCTCTGATTCGAGGAGCCATGGGACTGGACCCCTGGGTTTTCGGACCCGTGTTCCTGGTCGGCTACCTGTTCGGTCTCGCCGGTTGGCTGTTGGGTGTGGGGGTGTGGGACACCTGGATGCGGGAGTTTCTTGGTCTGGAGCCCCGGCCTTATGAGGCAGCGGGCTGGCGTCGGTATTTCGGCTTCAACACCGACCACAAGGTCATCGGCATCCAATACGGCGCCACCTTTCTGGCCATGTTCTTCCTGGCCGGTCTTCTGGCCTTGATGATGCGCATCGAGCTCATGCAGCCCGGCCGAGACATCTTCAACTTCGCCCAGTACAACCGGGTCATGAGCCTGCACGGCTTCCTCATGGTGCTGGTGGCCGTGACCGCCATTCCCGGCATGTTCGGGAACTACTTCGTCCCCCTCATGATTGGGGCCGAAGACATGGCCTTCCCCCGCATGAACGCATTGAGCTTCTGGATTTGGCCGCCCGCGGCCATCCTGCTCCTCCTCAGCCCCTTCTTCGGCGGCTGGGACACGGGCTGGACGGGGTATCCCCCGCTGGCCATCACCAACGACCCCGGACAGATGTTCTACAACCTGGCCTTCTTCACCGGAGGTCTGTCCTCGGTGGTGGGTTCCATCAACTTCCTCACCACCATCATCACCATGCGGGCGCCGGGCATGACCTGGGGCCGCCTGCCCATCTTCGTGTGGTCCATCTTCATGACCTCCATCATGTCCCTCACCGCCACCCAGTTCGTGGGCGTGGCCATGCTCATGACCGTGCTGGACCGGGTGGCCAACACCGCGTTCTTCGACCCCGCCCGGGGCGGCTACCCCCTCATCTACCAGCACATCTTCTGGTTCTACTCCCACCCCGCGGTGTACGTGATGATTATGCCCGCATGGGGTATCATGCTGGAAATCATCGCCCACTTCGCCCGGAAGCCTCTGTTCGCCTACAAATGGGCGGTGGCTGGCTTCGGCGGGGTCACCGC
>WFVP01000040.1 GCA_015491595.1 Anaerolineales bacterium | reverse complement strand
GGCCCGCGCCGAAGCCCACAAAGACCACCCGGTCGCCGGGCCGCAAACGGGCCTGGCGCACGGCTTCCTGCGTGGCCAGGGGAATGGAAGCCGTGGAGGTGTTCCCGAAACGGTCAATGTTCATCACGAACCGCTCGATGGGCATCTTGAGGTTGCGGGCCGCGGCCTCAATAATGCGCCGGTTGGCCTGATGGGGGATGATGAGGGTGATGTCCTGCAGGGTCAAGCCGGCCTTTTCCACCACTTCCTGGACGGCCTGGGGCATGGCCCGTGTCGCGAACCGAAAGACCTCGCGACCGTTCATGCGCACCGTATGCAGGCGCTTGGCCACCGTTTCTTCAGAAGCGGGCATGCGGCTCCCCCCGGCGGGGATGTAGAGCAACTCCGCGCCCGAACCGTCGCTGTGCATGACCGAGGCCAGGATGCCGCCCGGCTCTTCGGAAGCCTGAAGCACGAACGCGCCTGCGCCATCGCCGAAGAGCACGCAGGTGTTGCGGTCCTCCCAGTTCACGATGCGAGACAGGGTCTCGGCCCCGATGACCACCGCGTTGTCGTACTGCCCTGTGCGAATCAACGCGGCGGCCAGACTCAGGCCGTAGATGAACCCGGTACACGCGGCCATGATGTCAAAGGCCGCGGCTCCCCGGGCCCCCAAAGCGTCTTGAATCAGGCACGCGGTGGCCGGGAAAAAGGGGTAATCCGGCGAACTGGACGCCACGATAATCAATTCCACCTCCCGGGGATGCAACTCGGCCATCTGCAAGGCCTGCAAGGCAGCCTGCGTCCCCAGGGTGGAAGGGTATTCCTGGTCTTCCGCCACCCGACGTTCCCGAATGCCCGTTCGGGTGCGAATCCATTCGTCGCTGGTGTCCACGATTTTGGCCAGATCGAAATTGGTCACCACTTTTTTGGGAATGGCCACACCCCATCCGGTGATGTGCACATACCGGGCCATCTTCCCTCTCCCGCGAGACGGATTACATGAGTGTAAACCCCGTACGCAGGAAGAGGATACGGGCGTGGGGGGAGAATCAGGTCGTTTTGCCCATAACCCCTGGGAGGTCCCGGCCCTATCCGCCGGCCATGGAGGCTTCAATCCAGGTTCCGGCCCCTTCCAAGGCGCGCAGCAAAGGCCGCTCCTCCTGGCGTCCATCGGCGATGATGACCCGGGGGACGCCGCCTTCCAGGGCCTCGCGCGCGGCCAGAACTTTCTTTTTCATACGGCCCTGCGCGTATTCCATGGCCTCGTCCAGGCGCGCCGCGGGCAGCCGGGGGATGAGGGTGCTTTCATCGGGAAAGGCCCGCAACAACCCCGGCGCGCCGGTCAACAGCACCAGCGTATCGGCCTGCATCGCGGCGGCCACCATGGCTGCGGCCCGGTCCGCGTCCACGTTCAGCATCTCCCCTTTTTCGCTCACCGCCAGGGGAGCGAGCACGGGCACATATCCCCCCTCCAGCAAACGGTCCAGCAAATCCCGATGTACCTCTTGAATCTTGCCCGTATAGTCCCCCCGCAGGACCTTGCGCTTGCCCTTCTCCACCACCCGGATGGTTTCCTTACGCTTGGCCTGAAGCAAACGACCGTCCATACCCGTCAGGCCCACGGCGGGAACCCCCAGGGACAGGAGTTGCTCCACCAACAACGCGTTGACTTTCCCCAACACGGCCATGGCGAAGATTTCCAGCGTTTTCCGGTCCGTATACCGACTGGTGAACCCCGAAGGCGAGGTCACGAAGCGCGGGGGATGACCCAGGGCCTCACCCAGGGCATTGGCCTCGGCCGAGCCGCCGTGCACCAGGACCAGACGCTGACCCTGCTGAACCAACTGCGCCACATCTCGACAAATGGGACCGAAATGAACCCCTTCCGTACCACCGATTTTCACCACCAACATGAAGTCGCTCCTCGTCCTAAGGATGGCCCCCATTGTACTCGGGTTTCCGTCATGGGCAAGGAGAAGAGGGTGATTTCACCGCCTTTTTGCTCTCGTGTCCTTCCAAGGCCAAAAGCCGGGAAGGCTCCACAAGGCCAGGCCTCCCATGGCCACCCCACCGGCCACGGCGGCACCCCGCAACCCCACCTGGAAGGCCAGCAGCACGTAGAGCACAGCCAGACCCGTATACGTGAGCCAGGGCCACAAATCCTGTCCCCTGGATGGCCTGGTTCGTTCCCAGATGTAAAACAGCACCCAGCCCGTCAACAGCCAACCCACGAAGTTTTGCCCGGGGATGTCGAAATAATCCCCGGGACGAAGCCAGACCCATGCCCCACGTCGGACCATCAAGGGGTCCGCCAGCAAATCCCAGGCGGTCAGCGCCCAGGAAGCCGCCAGGGCCCGCAAAGCCGGGCGCACCGAGCGCCCGTTCCATCCCCGGTCCATCAGATGCCAGGCGGGATAGGCCACGGTATACCAGACCAGCGGAATGAGCACGGGAACCCCAAGGAGGGAAACGCCCAAAAAGGGCGAGGTATACACGTAAGGGCCAAAGGGCCACCCCGTATGCACACCGAGAATCTCCACCCCGCCGGTCAGGAGGAAAGTCCAACCCAGAAAGGCCAGCGCCCTGCCCCAACCCCACGTGTACGCGCTGTGGAGCAGAGTAAAGGCCAGCAGTCCCAGGAAGGCCACCCCGGTGAGGGGCCAGGGCGGCCGACGCCCCATCCAGGAGGCGATGGGAAGGGTCAACATGAGACCAAAGTAAAGAGCCAGGCCCAACACCGCCCCACGACGCATCATCGCCTCTCGGAAGAGCGGGTCTCCACAAAGGCGACCGCGCGGCCTTCGTCCGCATTCATAAGCAGCGTCAGGGTACGCGCGGCCCGGTAATCTTTCACCCGAATCACCCGCAAGACATCGCGGAGACTTTCCGGTACATCCTCCAGCAGTTCGAGAAGCCGGTTGGGGGTCTCATAGAAGAACGCGCGGGCGAAACGCGTCCGGGGATGGTCCAGGTCCACGGCCAGGGGATAAATGCGGGCTTCGATGAGGTCCTGGAAGAAGTGCGTACCAAAAGAGGGTTCCGCCGCGATGCCAAAGCGTCGAGAAGACAACTCAATCAGCGCCCGGGCGTTGTAGATGTCCGCGAAACCCACGGAGACCCCCAGGTCGGGATTGCGGGTACCCCATCGCCCAGGACCTACGCAGATGAAGGACTTTCCCTTGAACAGCGCGTTGAGCCGATGGATGGCATGGATAAGGGCACGACGATGAGCCGAAGTGGTCAGACGCCGGTACCCTTCAGGGGTCACGAAAATCACGTGGGTGATACCCTCTACCCGACCGTGGGGAACCACGCCCCAAGTCTCCAGAACGACGTCCTCCTCCGGAAGGTCCGCGGGAATGTGGACGGGCTCTTCCTGGAAGTGGCTCTGGGGACGGCACTGAAGGATGGTGATGTCCACCTCGGGATGGGGGTCCCGGGGATTGGTGATGCAGGCGGTGAACTCGATGTCCACGGGGCGCTCATAATAGCGTTCCAGGGTCTTGAGAATGCGCTGCATACGGGAGACAAAGGGTGTACGGCGCAACCACTCGTCGAAGGTGACCACCAGGTCTTGCAAACGCGCCTGGGGAACGAAAGTGGAGTGCAGGGGCGCGAGATAGCCGCCTTCGTCCAGGGAGAAAATGTAGCGCAACACCGGATACTGACGATGGATGACTTCGTGGATGGGCAGGGTCTTGTAAGCATTGTCCTCCAGGTCCAGCAAGTCGATGTAACGTTGAGAGTAGCGACGAATTTCCTGGGCTGTGACCTCGGGTCGCAATGTGGGATGGCTCAGAGCCACCAAACGGGGGTAATCGTCGCCCACCCGTTCCACGGCCCGGGTGCCCAGGCCCCACACCATGCGCACGAAGCCGTCCTCCATGCGAATCTGCGGGGACCAGCGAAAGAGGTTGCGACTGAAGGCCACTCCCGCAGCCTGGGGGAAGAAGTAGGCGCCATGTCGCTCGCCCTCCACGAATTGCAGCAGAATGGCCAGGCGCTCATCGTAGTCCAGAAGATTCCGTTCCCGACGGTACAACAGGGGGTCCAGCGAAAGCGCGCTGGCGTACACGCTGGCAATGGCTCGGGTGAGGTTGCGCAAACGGGTTTCCAGGTCATCCTCCTGATTGGGCAGGAAATGGCTCTCGTACTTCCCCGCAAAGGACATGCCGAAGTTGTCCTCCAACAGGCTGGAGGACCGCACGATGATGGGTCGTTTGCCGATGTGTTCCAGGAGTTCCCGCAACGCGTTTTCGATATCCGGCGGGAAACGTCCTCGCAGGAATTCCTCCCGCAACCTGGGGTACTCTTCCCGAATCTTCTCCGGGGGCTTGTATTTCTGGTCGGCCCACTTCATCAAGTCGTTGTAGGTCATAAAAGCGTAAATCACGTCGGCACCGATGAAGTAGGACTCGGGCATGCGGATGTGTTGCTGGATGTCGGGGTCGGCGTAGGACTTGAGGATACGATAGGCCAGGACCTGTCTCTTATACACATCTCCG
>WFVP01000039.1 GCA_015491595.1 Anaerolineales bacterium | reverse complement strand
GCATGAGGGTGGGTGTTTCCTTGCACGCAAAGCCGAACATCATGCCCTGGTCGCCGGCGCCGATGCGGGCCACCTCTTCGTCGGTGAGTTGCTGGCGGACTTCCAGGGCCTGGTCGACGCCCATGGCGATGTCGGGAGATTGCTTGGACATGGAGACCAGCACGGCCATGGTGTCCGCATCCAGGCCCTTTTCGCTGCTGTCGTACCCGATGTCCCGGACCACCTGGCGGGCGATTTCTTCGTAGTTCACCTGGGCCTGGGTGGTGATTTCACCAAAGAGGATGACGAAGCCTGTTTTGGTGGACACTTCACACGCGACGCGGGAGCGAGGGTCTTGCGCCAAACAGGCGTCCAGAACCGCGTCGCTAATCTGGTCGCAAATCTTGTCGGGGTGACCTTCCGTCACGGACTCGGATGTGAACAGGCTGCTCGAGGAATTCAGTAAGTCCAGGGCCATGGGCATCACCTCCTTAGGCTTGGGATGAAAAATCGGCCTACCTTATATCACGGGGCTTCCGGGGACGCAAGGGAAATCCCTTGATTGTTCCAACAACAAGAGTTTTGTTCATGGTCGCCCTCACAGAAAAACGGGCGGAGTCCTGGGGGCGGACCCCGCCCGCGGTCGCCGGGGAAGGCATATCAGGATTCCCAGTACTTCTTGATGAGCGGACGCAGCCGTTCCACCACTTCGGGGGGCACCACGTCCTTTCGGGTGACCAGGGCATCGCCCAGGGCCCGGCGACAGTCGCACTCCACGATGGGCTGGAACTCCCGGGCCAGGTTGCGGATGGCCTCCTGGACGATGGCGGTGTTCCGCATCAGGGTTTGGATGACCATTTCCGCGGTCACCGGTTCCTCCCGCAGATGCCACACATCGTAATCCGTGATGTGGGCCAGGACGGCGTAGCACATTTCCGCTTCCCGGGCCAGGAAGGCTTCGGGGGAGGTGGTCATACCGATGATGTCCATGCCCCAGGCCCGGAAGGTGTGGGATTCGGCCCGGGTGGAGAACCGGGGGCCTTCAATGGTGATGAAGGTGCCACCGCGGTGCACCGTGGCGCCGGTGGCTTTCACGGCCCGATAGAGTTGGGCGGAGAGGTTGGGGCAGAAGGGGTCGGCGACGCTCACGTGGGCCACCAGGCCGCCTTCAAAGAAGGTACGCTTACGGTCCTTCGTGAAGTCGAAGAGTTGGTCGGGGATGACGATGTGGCCGGGGGCGAAATCCTCCCGCAGGGAGCCGCACGCGTTCACGCTGATGACGGTGTCCACCCCCAGCATCTTGAGGGCGAAGATGTTGGCGCGGTAGTTCACCTCGGTGGGGGAGTAACGGTGCCCGATGCCGTGACGGGCCAGGAAGGCGATGCGCTGGCCCTCCAGTGTGCCCACCACGATGGGCGCACTGGGCTTCCCAAAGGGGGTATCCAAATCGTGAGTTTCCACGTCGGTCAGGCCTTCCATTTGGTACAATCCAGAACCACCGATGACGGCAAAGGCCGGTCGTGGGTACATGACGGATTCCTCCTTCCACCAAAGGGATATCTCAATTGTACCGCGGAAACGGCCGGCCTCGAGGCTGCAAGGACAAGGAGATGGAGCGATGATTCCCGAACCTCTACGAGCGTCCCTGGTCCAGGCCGCACGAGAAGCCCGGGAGCACGCTTATGCCGGCTATTCGGGTTACCGGGTGGGCGCGGCGGTACTCACGGAAGAAGGCCTCATCTTCACCGGGGCCAATGTGGAGAACGCGGTGTATCCCCTGGGCCTGTGCGCGGAACGGGTGGCCGTGTTCAAGGCGGTTTCGGAGGGCTATCGCGCCTTTCGGGCCCTGGTGGTGGTCACGCCCAACGGCGGCGCGCCCTGTGGGTCCTGCCGTCAGGTGCTCTGGGAATTCGCGCCCGACGCGCTCATCATCGTGGCCGACCCGCAAGGACGTGTGCACTGGGAAGCTCCCCTCCGCGAACTGCTCCCGCGACCCTTCGGCGCTGCGGATTTGACGAATGGACGATGACGTGTTGTAATGGCCTTTGGAGGAGGATAGGAGGAGGGGAGCGCCATGCGCATCATGGTCTTTTCCGACGTGCACGGCAATCTTACCGCGCTGGAAGCCGTGCTGCAACATGCCGGTCGGGTGGATGCGTACTGGTGCTTGGGGGATTTGGTGGGATACGGACCGGACCCCGAAGCCTGCGTCGCCCGCATTCGCTCCCTTCCCAATCTGGTGTGCCTCCAGGGCAACCACGATGCCGCGGTGACGGGCCTCCTGCCTCCGGCGTGGTTCAACGCGGATGCCCGTTCCTCCCTGGAGTGGACCCGGAAGCAACTTTCCTCCGGCGCTCTCAAGTTCCTCCGCAAGCTTTCCCCCTTGCAAATCCTGCCCCAATGGGATGTGACCCTGTTTCACGGGTCGCTGCTTTCGCCCCTGGAGGAATACCTGACCTCAACTGAACGCGCCCGGGCGTCTCTGGAGAAGCTTCGCACCACCTGGGGATGCTTCGGACACACCCATGTCCCTACGGCCTTTGTTTACGAAAAGGGGCGGGTGACCATGTGGATTCCCCAAGGTGCCCAGGTGTCGTGTAAGGTTTCCCCCCGTAGTCTGTTCAATCCCGGCTCCGTGGGCCAGCCCCGGGATGGGGATCCCCGGGCCTCGTATGCCATCTACGACACGGAGGCCCAAACCTGGACTTGGTATCGGGTGCCTTACCGCATCAAGGAGGTGCAGGACCGGATTTGGGAGGCGGGCCTGCCCCCGCGCCACGCCATCCGTTTGGCTTACGGGCGATAACGCCTCCCCTTCATTTTCGAACACTCCCCGGTCGCACTCGAGACGGTTTCAGTTTAGTAGGCGGGTGTGGATTATAAGAAACGATGGGGTAGTTCTAACCGGGCACGGGACGAAAACGGCCGACCGCCGTCGGCCGACGGCGGTCAGCGAATTTTGGTCCTGTACCCGGTCAGCCCCATGCCCTCGTCTGGGGTGACAGGCCGGGTGGGCTCACCGGGTTATTTCGGCCAACGGTGAAAGTGCAGGCCATCCCTTCACGCCGCAGACGGGAGAAAAGTACAGGTCCGGTCCTCCCCAGCATCAGATATCGCGCTCACGAAACTGAAATGCTCACGTCTCACTATTGCGGGTAGCCAAACCTTGAAAACGCCTTATACTTAAAGTGGCCGGGTCGGTCAGGTGGTCGCTCTGCGGTGTTGGCCGCGGAGAGGAAAGTCCGCCCTCCACAGGGCACGGCGCCGGGGAAACCCGGGCGGGGGTAACCCCGCGCAAGGGCCACAGAAACAGACCGCCAGCGGCCCGAAGGCGGTGGCAACCGTCTTCGGGTGCGGGCAAGGGTGAAAAGGTGGGGTAAGAGCCCACCGGCACACGGGGTAACCCGTGTGGCCAGGCAACCGCCGCCGGGAGCAAGGCCAAGCAGGGGCGAAGGCAGGGCGGGTCCCTGCCGGGGTGTGGCCCGCACCCCTGGAGCCCCGGGTGGGCCGCTCAGATAGATGACCACCGCGTCCCATGGGGCCATCGCCTCCCCGCTCCAGGGACGTACAGAAGGCGGCTTATCGACCGGCCCGGTGGGGTGAGCACCCTCTCTTCTGTTCCATGTCCTTGAGTTCTGGAGAGGTTTTTGCGCATTCGCACAGGCCTCTCCGGGTACAGGAC
>WFVP01000038.1 GCA_015491595.1 Anaerolineales bacterium | reverse complement strand
GTGTGTACGTCATGCAAAACACGGGAAGCCAGGAAGAACGTTTGCAGGTGCTCTACCCCCTCAGTCTGTTCTTCATGCAATGCGAAGGGGAAGAAATCCGCAATCTGCGCGTCTGGGTGAACGACATCCCGGCGAAGGTCCAGCGCATTCAGGGGGAGCCTCGGGGAGAATACTGCGACCAGCCCACTTTCTGGGCTGCCTTTCCCGTGGCCTTTCCTCCCGGGGCCGAGGTCACCCTTCGCGTGCAGTACGAACAGAAGACCTGGGGTTTCTCCCCTTACCTGGTACTGACTTACCTTTTGGAAACCGGCGCAGGCTGGTACGGGACGATTGGAGAGGCCGAAATCCTCGTTCATCTGCCCTATCCCGCCACGCCCGAAACCGTGGTCCTGAGCGAGGACTTTTGGGGGTATGGTCGGGGCACCACGCCCGGTGCACGGCTGGAGGAGAGCACCGTGCGATGGGTCTTCCGAGACCTGGAGCCCACCCAGGACGACAACATCTTTCTTCTCTTCTTGGAACCCCAGGCCTGGCAGGAAATCCAACGCCGTCGCCAGGAGGTGAAGCAGCGCCCCAACGACGGCGAGGCCTGGGGGTTCTTGGGGCTGGCCATCAAGAAGGCGCTCCTTCTACCCGGGCCGGGCTATCCCATGCGCTTCCAGGACCAGGGTGCTCAGGCCCTCTTGCAGGAAGGTTTGCAGGCCTACGCACGAGCGGTGACCTTGAAACCCCAGGACGCGGATTGGCACTACGGTTACGGACAGTTGCTCGCCCTGGCTGCCAGCGAAACTCAGGACCCGGCCCAGCGAGCGGCCTATCTGGAACAGGCCGTGCGGGAATTCCAGCAGGCTCTGGCTCTGAAACCCGAACACGAGAAGACCCTGACTTTTCTCAACGAGATGGGGTGGCTCCTGGAAGGATGGATACAAAGGGAGGGGGACACCTTCCGCTTCCCTGGCTTGACGGCCACACCCACCTTCCCACCTGTTGCCACGGCCACACCCTCGCCGGAGCCGACCCGCGCGTCTCCCACGGTACCCTATACGACCCCGACCACCGCGGGTCACCTCGCCCTGGCTACCCCTTCCCTGGCACCTACGGATATACCCGCGTCGCCCACAATGCCCACCGCAAGCGAACCGGCGGGAGGCGCATCCCCGTCCTCCATGTTGTCCCTGGGGATTTTGGTGCTCCTCCTGGGCTGCTGCACCCTGGTTATCGTCGTGGGGGGCGGTATCTTTCTGTTTCGTCGCATCGTCCGAACTCGATAGGGGACCGCGGCTCAAAAATAAGTTGATGAAGCGGCGGCGAAGCCGCCGCTTCATCAACCTGTTGCTGACCCCTGACTGACGGTCGGCGGCCAGCCTACCACGGCTCCAATCCCCTATCCTGAAGCCGCCAGATGTGTAAGTTCTCCACCAGGTCATGGGGGAACAGGTCGGGTTCGGTCGTGGTGACCCAAATCTGTTCGCCGAAGTCCAGGAAGGCCTCCATCACCCGTCGGCGCCGGTTGGCGTCCAGTTCCGCCAGCACTTCGTCCAGCAGGATGACCGGTCGGACGCCGGTCTTCCCGTGGTACCAGGCGGCCTCCACCAACTTCAACATCAGCAGTGCGCTGCGCATTTGCCCGCGGGAACCGAAAGTGGCCAGGTCCATACCGCTGACCAGGAAGCGGAAGTCGTCCCGGTGGGGCCCTATGGTCGTATGCCCCCGTTGCAGGTCGATGGGCCGACGCTGGCGCAGTCGTTCCAGGAGCATCTGGCGCACGCCTTTTTCGCTCGAAGGGAGGGACACCTCGGGCACATGGAAAGGGAGGGGCACCTGGTGGTTGTTCTCTTCCTCAGGGCCGTTGCCCAGGGAAGGCCAGTAGACCAGGCGCAACACCTCGCCGTTGCCCAGCCGGTTCCACCCTCGTTCGTCAGCCAGCAGGTTCCAGCGCTGGAGGGTGCGATAGCGCGTCCAGATGAGATACGCGCCGTGCTGGCTGAGCACCTGGTCCCAGATTTCCAGTTGTCCCAGGTCCCCGCGGTTCTCCCACAATACCTTGAGGAGGGCATTCCGTTGCTGCAGGGCTTTGGTGTACTGGGCCAGGGCGTGAGCGTATTGCGGGTCACCCGGAGCAATGCTGAGGTTCAGATAGCGGCGGCGCAGTTCGGGTCCCCCATCCACAATGTGCAACATATGGGGCAGGAACAGGACCGTTTGCACCATCCCCAGGGCTTCGGCCGCGGTGCGCTTCACCCCGTCCACCAGGATTTCCTTTTGGGTTCG
This sequence comes from Anaerolineales bacterium, assembly GCA_015491595.1. GTDB lineage: Bacteria > Chloroflexota > Anaerolineae > Anaerolineales > DRMV01 > S139-71. The sequence goes on along the minus strand of WFVP01000038.1, from coordinate 2,948 downwards.
TACCTGTCCCGTGGGTTCCCGACGCCAGATGAGGCGGACCTCGATACGGCGTTCCCGTTGGCCACCGTCTTCCTCCCGCTGAAAGGTTGCCCGTAGACGGGTGACCAGCAAGGGGTTCTGCAGGGCCAGGGTTTGATTCACCAACTCGCGAGGTTGACGGGCCAGGAAGGAGGAAAAGGTGGTGAGATAGGACGCGGCTTCCAGCAAGGTGGTCTTTCCCCGGGCGTTGGGGCCTACGATGAGGTGAATGCCCGGGGTGAAGGCGTGTTCCCAGAAGACAAAGCGCCGGAAGTGCTCCAGAGCCAGATGTGTGAAGTACATGGAAGCCTCATCCCAGCAACAGGGCCAGGGCCATGCCCAACAGGAAGCCCGCGGCGACATCGGTGGGATAGTGGACGCCGATGGCCATGCGGGACCAGGCCAGGGCCAGGGCCCATACCGTGGCCAGCCAGGCCGCTCCCTGTCCCGGCCACCAGGACCAGGTCAGGAGCATGAGCGCCGCGCCCCGGGCCGCGTGGCCCGAGGGGAAGGACATGGGGTCTGTCTTCCGATACAGGTTTCCCCAGGGGCTTTCGGGCCGCGGTCGACGCACCAGGTGCTTGAGGATGGTGACCACCAGGGCCACCGCCAGCACCACCCACAAGGCCTGACGGGCAAAGGCGCGCCAGGGTTCGGGTCCCCACCAGGCTCCCAACCCCAAGGCGGGGAACCACAGGTAGCCATCCCCCGAATGGGCCACGGCCAGGGCCAAAAAGCGCCAGGTTCGAGACCGGGCCACCGGCCGTTGCAAGGCCGAGGCCAGGCGACGGTCCCAGGCCAGTATCCGGCCCTTCATGGGGCACCTCGCGCGGGAGCCTGGGAGGATGTGCGTTCGTTCCGGTGTTCCCGAAGGAAGCGTTCCATGATGGCCACGTGCTGGGGCTTGTCCACGTCCATGGCCATCTCGGGATATGGACTGACCACCGCGGTGGCCTCCAGATTGAGGCGACGGCGGACCCGTTGCACGGCTTCTTCCAGGGTCAATCGATGCAGCAGCAGGCGCAACAGGGTCCCCCAGCCCATCAACGAAGCCTGCTTCCAGGGGGACTTGCGGGCCGCGACCAGGCGTTCCCACAAGTCGTCCTCGCGGTAGGCCAGGCGGGTGTGGGCGATGTTCACATCCGCGCCGCAAACCTCCACGTCCCGCAAGCGAACGTACGTGCGTTTAACGCCTGGAAAGCGCCGCTCCATGGCGCGACGTTCCACCACGTGGTAGACGGCGGGCAGGCCGATGCGCTCGGCGTTGGTCGCGGCCCAGTCCAGAATGTCACCGGTAACCGCGGGGACATCTCCTGAGACCAGCAACACCGGCTCGTCCTTTCGACCCTCCCGAACCAGGGTGCGCAGGCCGTGCAGGATGTTCTGGACCATACTCCCCTGATCCGGGTAGAAGCGGGCATCCTTTTCGATGTGCCAATCGTAGTCCTTCTCCGATACTCCGAAGATGTGGAGCCGGGTCACCTTCTGGGAAGCGTTCAAGGCGTCCAGGACCCACTGAAGCATGGGCTTCCCCGCTAAGGGAAGCAGCGCCTTTGGGCGGTGGGGGATGAGGGAGAAGAGGGGGTCGTCCTGCGTGGCATGTCCTCCCGCGAGCACCAGGGCGTCCATCATGTGCCCTCCTGCAAGTCGACCAGTTGGGGTTCCAGGCCCAATTGGTCAATTATCTCGTTGAGTTCTTCAAGGGTCAGCGGGCGACCTTTGCCGGCCACCGCGATGAGCGCGGCTTCCATCATGTTCGTGCCGAAGGAGCGTCCGTCCAGCCGGGGCGTGCTGGTGACCACATACCGGATGCCCACCCGGCGGAAGAGTTCCAGGTCTTCGGGTGTGGTGGTGTTGGTGGCGATGATTTTCCCCTCCAGGCCGTCGGGAATGTGGCGCTTGATGTAATGGCAGTCGCCGGCGATGACCGTGGCCCAGCGGTAGTACTTTTCCCATTTGGGGATGCGTTCTTCCTGTTTCTCACCGGTGGGATACAACCACTCAAAGGGGAAACGGGTCACGATGGGCAGCATCAGGCTTCCCAACAACTTGAGGGTGCGGATGGAACGCACGGGGATGGGGATGCCCAGTCCGAACATGAAGTCCCCAAATACCGTTTCATATCCCGCGTCCACGAAGGAACGGGTCATGCCCCAGCGGTCCAGGGCCAGGGTGATGAACACCTTCTTGCCGCCGTGCTCACGCACGTAATCTCCCAGGTGCTTGTCAATGAAGAATGCCAGCCGGTATTCCAGCGTGTTCTTCAGGCCGGTGCCGTCCGTGATGGGCGTTTGCTTCACATAGCGCACCATGGGCTTGACGCCGTACAGGGGATACCATTTGCCTTCCACCATGAGGCCCAGGTCCGCGCCGCCCACGCCGAAGGCGTCCACCTTGCCGTCCAGTTCGCGATAAAGTTGTGCGGCCTTCTCCATATCTCCATCGGTGCCGATGCGTTCGATGACCACCTTCTCACCAAGGAGTTCCACCTCCACGCGCTTATCTCGCTTGGAGGACCCCAGACTGATGCTTACGGCCCGTTTCATGTTCGACCTCCAGGGTAGAAATGGGACCGGGAAGGGCTGCCTAAAATCATAACACGCCGGAAGGGAGAAGGATGCTGGATGAAAAGGAGGAGGGGGCAAGGGTGACCCTCGCCCCTCCTGCTGGGGATGGGTTTGGAGCCAGTCAGGCTGCCGGGTCCTGCCCTTTTTCAGGCCTTTAAGGCAGCACGTCATAAGATGGAGAGAAGTGATCGGACGACGTGGCCAGGGTATCTTCCAGGGTGCCGTCCACGCGGCCCTGCACCAGTCGCCAGCTCCCCCGTCGTCCAACCCACAAGTAGAAAGTGTCCTCTGAAATCCAACGGAAGCCCTTTCCCTCGTTGCCTCCCAGGGGAATACGCACCGACGGCCCATCCACTCGATGGA
>WFVP01000037.1 GCA_015491595.1 Anaerolineales bacterium | reverse complement strand
GGTGTCCAATTGGACGACGTTTCTGGACAACGAAGCCCAACCAGGAGGAAAGGGCCATGCCCAAACGAACCTATCAGCCCAAAATCCGCAGGCGGTTGCGGGTCCATGGTTTCCGTGCGCGCATGCGCACGCCCGGTGGACGGAAGGTGCTCAAGCGACGGCGCCTCAAGGGTCGCTGGCGCCTGACGGTGACCATGAACGCGTTTCCCAAGCGGTTCAACTGGAAAGGGCGCAAGGGACAGGCCAACCTGGGCAAGTAACGCTTGAGGAGGACCGGGCATCGGCATTCCCCGCAAGTACCGCCTGCACCGCCGTTCGGATTACGAGCGCCTGCGGGAGCAGGGGACACGTTGGCCCCACCCTACGTTGATTCTGAACGCGGCCCCCAATGGCCTGGAGCAGGTGCGCATCGGGCTCATCGTCTCCCGCAAGGTGGCCCGGAAGGCGGTGCATCGGAACAAGGTCAAACGGCGCTTGCGGGAGATTCTGCGGACCTGGATTCCTTACTTGCGACCGGGATGGGATTTGGTAGTGGTGGCCCGGCCTCCGGCCCGGGAGGCCACCTTTCATGAGTTGAAACGTGTGCTCTGGAATTTGCTGACACAGGCGGACCTATGGGAAAGCGAACCTCCACCTCTGGAACCTCCGACCAACACACCCACGTGACCCCGCACTTTCATCCACTGGGGGTCCGACCTCCCAATCCTCCCCTCCCTCCTTTGCGGGATTTGCCCAAAACCCCCTGGTACTGGCCCCGGTGGGTGGTGCTTCTGCTCATCCGCGCCTATCAGCTGACCTTTTCCCGCCTTCTGCCCGCCAACACCTGCCGTTTTTACCCGACGTGCTCCCACTACGGCTACGAAGCCATCTACAAGTACGGTGTGCTGAAAGGAGGGCTCATGGCGGCCTGGCGGGTGTTGCGGTGCAATCCCTTTAACCCGGGCGGGTATGACCCCGTCCCGTAACTCAGGAAGGATGGCAATGCATCCCAGGATTCGGTCGTTACCCCTGCGTACGTTGGTTTCCCGTGGCCCCTCCGTGAGAGGGTGGGTCCTCTTCCTGGGGTTGTTCCTGGTCGGGGTGGCCGCAGGATGCGCCACCCGGGTGGCGCCGGGCTGGCCTGGCATCGCCCAGGACGAGGAGCGCCTGTACGTTTCCGGCGATTCCACCGTGGTGGCCTTGGATCCCGAGACCGGCCAGGCCCTCTGGACCTTCCCCGAAGAGGGCAAGCCCCTCTTTACCGCGCCGGCCCGGGTGGTTCCTCTGGGCGGCGGTCAGGTGCTCGTGGGGGACCAGCAGGGCACGCTGTACAGCCTGGATCCGGCAACCGGCCAGGTCCGGTGGACCCTGGAGAATTCGGAACATCCCTTCATCGCCGGCGTGACCTACAACGAGGACACTCTGTTCGCGCCCAACAGCAACGGCACCTTATACGCCCTGACCCCCGACGGTCAGGTGCGGTGGACCTTCACCGCGGGCGGTCCTTTGTGGGCCGATGCGCCGGTCGCGCAGGGCCGGCTGTACGCGGCCAGCATGGACCACTACCTGTATGCCCTGGAGGCCGCGACGGGGCGCCTGGTGTGGAAGCAGAACCTGAACGCCGCAATAGGAGCCGGCCCATTGGCCACGGAGGACGCCCTTTTCGTGCCCACCTATGGAGCGGGTCTCTACGCCCTGGCACCGGATACCGGGGACATCCTCTGGCAGGCCGCGCAGGAAGCCTGGCTCTGGCACACCCCCACCCAGGGTGAGGCCGTGTACGTAGGTACCATGGACGGTCTTCTCCTGGCCCTGAACCCGCGCACGGGGGAGACCCTTTGGGAGAAGACCCTGGACGGCGCCATTGTGGCCCGCTCTACGTGGGATAGGGACACGAACACTCTGTACGTGGTGACCGAAGGCGGCACCCTGTGGGCTTTGAAGGCGGATTCGGGGGATGTACAATGGTCCAAGCAGGATGAAGCGTGGGAGAAGAAACTCTACACCGCGCCGGCTTTGGGACAGGGGCGCCTTTACCTCGTGATTCATACCTCGCCGCCCCAGGTGCTGGCTCTGAACCCGGAGACCGGCCAGGTGATGTGGACCTATTCGGGAAAGAAATGACACCACCTCGCGCGTAGGGAAGGAAGGTTCCAATGTGGACGCGATTCATCCTCCAGCCTATGTTGAACTTGCTCTTGTGGCTTTACACGTACGTAGGCGATTTCGGGTTGGCCATCATCCTCTTTACGGTGTTGGTACGTTTGTTGCTGCACCCTTTATTGAAGCAGCAGACCAAAAGTCAGGAGGCCATGATGCGCCTCCAGCAGGATCCCCGCTGGAAGGAAATCCAGGAAAAGTACAAGAACGACCGGGAGCGCCTGGCCCAGGAACAGATGAAACTGTACCAGGAACTGGGGGTGAACCCGTTCGGCTCCTGTCTTCCCCTTTTGCTGCAACTCCCCATTATCTTCGGCCTGTATCAGGCCATCATTCTGGCCCTGGGGAACACTCCGGCCCAACTCTTGGAGTTGGTGCGCCACCTGTACCCTTCCCTGCATGCGGAGCGCCTTCTGCCCATTGACAGCCGCTTCTTGTGGATGGATTTGGCCCGGCCGGAACGGTTGACCCTGCCCTTCCTGCCCTTTGGGATCCCGGTCCTGGCCATTCTGGTGGGTGTGAGCACCTACTTCCAGTCCAAGCTCATGTCCCAGGCGGCCAAGCCCCAGGATGATGCCGCCAAGGGCGCTTCCAAGAAGGCGGGCCAGAAGAAGGGAAAGAAGTCGAGCCAGCCCGACCAGATGGAATCCATGACCAAGATGATGAACGTGTACATGCCCCTGTTCCTGGGCTACATCACCATGACCTTCCCCGCGGGATTGGGCCTGTACTTCTTGGTGAGCAATGTGGTGACGGTGTTTCAGTACATCCTGCTGGGGAAGATTTCCCTGCCCCGTCCGGCCTGGCTCTCCCGGAAGCCATCCTGACCGCGGGTTTGCCACCTCACGGGAGGGACCATGGCACGACGACGTCGCAAGGAGGCCGGTCGAGGGGAACGAAATTCCGCCGAATCCCTGGTGCTTCACCTTACCCGGGACCTTCTCCGTCTCGCGGGGCTGGACCTGGGCGTTCGCGTGGTGCCGGAGAAGGGTCCCCTGAATTTCCGGGTGTACCTCTGGGGCCCGGATTTAGAGTTGCTGCAGTGCAGCGAGGGGCTTCCCTGGGAGGCGTTGGGGTTCCTCCTCAAGCAGATGGCCAGTCGGAGCCTGGAGCGCTCGGTCAACATCACCCTGGAAGCCACGGAGGATGACCCCCGCAAGGTCGAACTTCACCAGCTGGCCTTGCGCATGGCGGAGAAGGTCATGCGCACCGGGCAGCCGGTCGAGCTCGAGCCCATGCCCGCTTGGGAGCGGCGGGAAATCCACATCACCCTTCAGGACCACCCCCACGTCTTTACCCAGTCCGTCGGCAAGGAGCCCCGACGTCGCGTCCGCATTTTGCCTCGCCAGGCCAAGAACGCGGGGAGCAACGAGGACATGGAAAAACGTCCTCGCCGCCGTCGCCGTCGCAAGCGGTAGGCATCGCGTCAACGGGAGGGACGACAAAAGGGGTTCCGGGGAGCAGCCAACCCCTGGAGGAAGGGGCCTGTATGCTCTTCCCGGGCCATACCCGGGCCTTTCTTCACCTGGGGCTTCAGACGAGCGTGGCCGCAGGGAGGGTGGAACCGCTCTTCCGTTAAGGTGAACCCCGCACCAAACCCCCTTGCAAATCCCCGCTTTTATGCTACACTTGCCAGGGCTTCCTTCGGAGGCTCCTTTCCGCTCCCGGCGGCGACCGGGGGCAAACCCGTGGAAAGGAGGTTGCATGATGGCCAAGAAAGATCGTGTTGATGTCCTGGAACTCTACCCCAAACCCCCCCGTGTCCGCCCCTACGAAATGGTCTTCCTGGTGCATCCCGACCTGGAGGAGAAAGCCGTCCAGGATTTGGTCAAGCGTATCCAAGAGCGTATTGAGCAGGTTGGGGGCAAGGTGACCAAGATTGACTTTTGGGGCAAGCGTCTTTTGGCCTATCCCATTCGCAAACGACGGGATGCCCACTACGTCCTGATGCATTTCCAGGTGCCCGCCCAGGGAATGCATGAGGTGCAGCGTTTCCTGCGCTTCCAGGAACCCATTATGCGCCATCTGATTGTGCGATTGGACGAAGATTGATCGCAGAGGAGGTATGGGATGCGACGCGGGCTGAACAAAGTCATGATCATCGGTCATCTGGGACGCGACCCCGAGCTGCGCTACACGGCGTCGGGGCAGGTAATCGTCACCTTCCCGGTGGTCACCACCCGCTACTGGAATACATCCTCGGGCGAACGCCGGAGCGAGACCGAGTGGTTCCAGGTGGTGGCTTGGGGCAACCTGGCCGAGATTTGCAAGCAGTTTCTGAGCAAAGGGGAACGGGTGTACATTGAGGGACGGCTCAAGACCCGACGCTGGGAGGATGCGCAGGGCAACCGACGGTACAGTGTGGAAATCGTGGCCAACGAGATGATTGTGCTGAGCGACCGACGGCGACGTCGGTTCCGCAGCGAGGAAGAAGAGGCATCCCTGGAGCAGTCCGTGGAAGCCGTGGCGCCCGGCGAGGAGGCGTCCTTCAGCGACGACGGGGAGTCGCCGGAGGGCTTTCCCAACGACGAGGCGTCCCCTTCGTCCGAAGACGATTTGAGCGAGGCCTCGTGGATTCCCGACACCCCGGAATCCTCTTCCTGACGGGGCCTTTGAAGGTTATCCCTGAAGATGCAAGAGGAGGTGAACCGTGGCGGAGCAAACCGCACAAACCCAAACGACCCAAACCCAACAGACCAGCACGCGCCAGCAACCCCAGCGGCGCTACTATGCACGCCCCCGGGTGTGTTTCTTCTGCGTGGAACGCATCGAGAAGATTGACTACAAGGACGTCGACATCCTGCGGCGCTTTTTGAGCGAGGATGCCAAAATCAAGGGCCGGAAGCAGACGGGCGTGTGCGCCAAGCACCAGCGGCAACTGGCCCGGGCCATTAAGCGGGCCCGCTACCTGGCCATGCTGCCGTACCTGACGGAAGTGCGCTTGCGGTGAGTGCGCCTTCCGTGCCGTCGCGAGGTCGATTCCACGTTTATCCCCGGCATTCCCAACGCTCAGGTAGGGGCGGCGTTGTAGCGTCGCCCCTAACCTTTGCCCCAAACGGGAGGTATCCATGACGAAGAAAGAACGTGAACACGGTCGTATTCTCGAGCAAAGTCGCAAGTACCGGGCCATCCGCACGCGCCTGCAGGAGCAGCAGCGTCGGGTGCTGCTCATGTTCGGCGGTCTCATCGCCGTGGTGGTGGTGCTGCTGGCCCTGGGCCTGGTGTGGGAGTACGTCCTCGTGCCCCGGAAGGTGGTGGCCCGCGTCAACGGCGAGCCTATCTACGTGCGGGAGTTCCAGGCCCGGGTCAAGTTCCACCGGACGTTGATCATCCGGCGCATCGGTTCCTACCTCATCATGTACCAGCAGTTCCAATCCGCGGGGTTGCAAATGCCCCTGGATCCCCAAATCGAGGCCTGGGTCCAGTTGCTGGACGACCCTGAAGCGATGGGCAAGCAGGTGCTGGACAGCATGATTGAGGACGCGTTGATTCGCCAGGAGATGGAACGCCGAGGCATCACCGTGACGGATGAGGAGATTGAGAAGGCCATCCAGGAGGCCTTCGGGTACTATCCCAACGGTACGCCTACGCCCGAGCCCACCGCCACACCCTGGGCCACTTCCACCCTTTCCCCGACGCAAATCGCCCTGCTGACGCCAGACATCACCCCGACGCCCACCGAGGGCCCCTCTCCCACACCCACGACCGAGGTCCAGGCCACGCCCACCGCGGTGCCCACCCTGGCCCTGGAAGCCACACCGGAAGCGCCTGAAGCGCCTTCCCCCACCCCAACGCCCTATACGGAGCAGCGCTTCCAGGAGGACCTCAAGGCCTTTTTGAAGGACACCGGACTCTCCATGGCCGACTTGCGGGCCCTCTTCCGCGACCTGCTCTATCGGGAGAAGTTCCTGGAAATCTTGGCCGAGGACGTGCCCAAGGAGGAAGAGCAGGTTTGGGTGCGCCACATTCTGGTGCCCGAGGAGGAGGTGGCCAAGGAGCTTCTGGAGCGCTTGCAGAAGGGCGAGTCCTGGTTCCAGTTGGCGCAGGAGTACAGCGAGGACCGCAGCACCGCGGCCCAGGGCGGGGACTTGGGCTGGATTGCCCGGGGCGATACGGTGAAACCCTTTGAAGATGTGGCCTTTGCCCTGGAGGTGGGAGAAATCAGCGGCGTGGTGGCCACGCCTTACGGGTGGCACATCCTGCAGGTCCTGGGCAAGGAAGTCCGTCCCTTGCGGGACGACCAGCTCCAGGCCCGCATCCAGGAGCGCTATGAGAGCTGGCTGGCCGAGGCCAAGGCCCAGGCCGACATCGAAATCTACGACGAGGTGTGGATGAAATACGTGCCCGATAAGCCCGAAGTGCCGCCGCAGTTCCGCCTGGTGCTCTCGCCGCCCACGCCGGTGCTGCAGCCGGTGACGGTGCAGCCGCCCACGCCTACGCCGACGCCGTAAACGCGGGATGACGAGGGAACGGGGACGGGGAACCATGCGTACGACGCGACGTCTGCCCTGGTTGTGGCTGGCCCAACCGTCCAGGACTTCCGCCAACACCGACCCACCGGGGGTGCCCGGTCCCCAGGCGGGGGACACCCAGACCCGCACCTGGGGCGCGGGTACCGGGGTCGGTGTGGCCGTCGGAGTGACCGGGGTGGGGGCCACGTTGGGGG
>WFVP01000036.1 GCA_015491595.1 Anaerolineales bacterium | reverse complement strand
GCTCGGAGATGTGTATAAGAGACAGGTCCCAAGGTAGGTTCGTCGACTGATTCTCGACGAACCTACCTTGGGACTGGACCTCGCGACCCGAGACGACCTGAAGGGCTTTCTGCCCGCCCTGGTTCGGGAATACGGGCGCACCCTGCTGGTCAGCACCCACGATATGGGCCTGGCCCAGGCCATTGGTGATGTCTTTGTGTTCCTCAAAGCCGGTCGCGTGGTGTGGTGGGGGGACCGGGAGGCGCTACAAGCCCGCTTCCCCGGGCTGGACCGAAACACGGCGCAGCTCCCTCTGGAGGAGGTTTTCCATCATTTCATGCGTGGGGAAAGGCCATGAAAGGGTTGCTCTGGGCCCTCAAGGCCGCGTTGCTCAAGAAGCGCGGGGAATACCGGTACTATCGCCTGGACTACGGCGTGGGCCTGGGCCTGAAGGTGATGTTCTTGCTGGCCATGCTGTGGGCTTATCCGAATCTGCCCCCGGCCTGGCAGGCGGCCCGGATTTACGGCTTTGTCCTCTGGTATCTGGCCGCCCATTTGCTGGCCAAAATGAGCAACCTGGTGCTGGAGGAAGCCTATCTGGGCACCTGGGAACAGATTTTGACCTCCCGGACTTCCCTGTGGGCCTTCCTGGTGGCCCAGGGCGTTGCCGAGTTGTTGCTTTCCCTGGTGTGGGTGTTCCCCTTCAGCCTGATTGCCGCCACGCTTACGCCCTTCTGGCGGGCATGGACGGCCCTTCCGGCCATGTATGTCCTGCTATGGCTGGGTATTACGGGCCTGACCTTCGTGGCCCTCATGGGCATGGGCGTGGCTTTGTTTGGCGTATCCATTCGGTACAAACAGGTGGGCAGCCTCTCGGAACTCCTGATTTTCGCCCTGCTGTTCTTCTCCGGCTTCTTTTTCCCTGTGGCACAACTTCCCGGATGGTTGCAAAGCCTTGCCGTGCTTTCCCCTTTGTATTGGGCGTATGCATGGACCCAGGCCCTGCTGGTAGAAGGCCGTCTGGCCGCACCGGTTGGGCAGGCCGTACTGTTGCAAAGCACCGGATGGTGGCTGGTGGGCTACCTGGTCACCCGCGCTTCCTGGACCTGGGCCCGCCGGCAGGGGACGTTGACGCAATATTGAGCGGCGTCTCGCCTTGCGCTCTTTCGCTTCGGTTACGCCTTGCGCACGTTCAACTCTTTCAGGGAGCCCTTCGTGATGGGCGCCTTTTCCTACCAACGTCGATGGTGGCTGGCCTTCATCGGGGCACTGATGCTGTTCACCTGTACCCCACCTCCGCGAGGGTATCCGGCTCGCTTCGTCCGGTACGGGCAACAGGTATACGTGAGTCTGCTGGCGTGGAAGGCGAACCAAGACCTACAACCCGGAATACCCCTGCCCCTGGAAAACCTGGCCCGTTGGGATGCAGAGACGGCCTCCTGGAGTTATGTGGTAAATGAGCAACGGGAAGCTCTGCCGAAAAGCCTGATTCAGGCTCTACGCACCCTGCCGGAGACCTATCCCCGGCAGGACTGCGCGCCGGACACCGGCCAGTGGTGTTTACGGATTCTCCGTTTGTGCAGCGAGGTGGTGGAGCTTTCACGAGATGGAGGTACTACGTGGGAAATCGGCTGGTGGATTCCTCCCCGACGCCGGGACTTCTTTGCGCGAGCGCAACGCTGGCCGCCTAACTCGGACCCGCACGGGCTTTGTGCCCTGGATGTGGTTTGGGTGGTGAATGCCGCAGGGGAGCCACGCGCCTTCGTTTCCCTGGGAAGGGAGGGTTTGCTGGTCTTTCAGCCGCCGGCCACATGGGAACGAAAGGCCCTGGCGCGAGGTTCGCCCACTCCGTTGCGTTTTTCGGGTATCGAGGCCCTGATTTTCGTGTTGCCCGAAGGGATACTGGTTGCGCTGTTGGCCCCCTGGCTTACCCGACTCCTGGCTTCTCAGTGGGTTAAAGTCCCGTCCATGACCGCAGCATCATCTCCTCCTGTCCTAACACTTCTCAACGGGGCGCTGGGTCTGATGGGCATGGCTTTGCTGTGCTTTGCCGCGAGTTTTGGGGTGTCCTCCCAGCCCTTAGCAGGTCTATTGGTTTTGCTGGCATTGGGGTTGGCTGGCATAGGCTTTGTGCTTTATCCTTGGGGTTGGTTGCAATTCCTCACTACCGTGTGGGAAATGGGAGCCGCAGGTCGCTGGCTGGTGCTGCAACACCTGTTGCTTATGGTCGTCTTCCCCGTGGTGCTATGGCTCTGGGCCGTGGGTGTGTGGCCCCTCACTTACTGGGAAACCATCGCCGCGACCCTGCTGGGCCTTATCCTTACGGGCTGGCAGGCTTATCGGAGAAGCCAGATAACCCGCTGCCCATAGTGCGCAGTGCGCAAGGCTCCCATAACCCATCAACCCAACAACCGATGGGTCGACGAACGACGACCACCCACCAACGACCGACGAACGACGAACGACGAACGACGAACGACGAATAAGGAGGAGGTTCCCATGCCCTTCTATCACCTCGATGAGTTGCCCATCAAGTCACCCCTGGCCGGAACCCGATTTCGGGTGCTGGGTGGGGAGCGTATGAGCCTTTCGTACGTGGACCTGGAGCCCAACGTGGTGGTGCCGGAGCACGCGCATCCCCACGAGCAAATCACCGTGGTGCTGGAGGGCGAGTTGCGTTTTTCCATCGAAGGCGAGGAGAAGGTGCTCACCCCGGGGATGGTGGCCGTGGTGCCTCCCAACGCCCGTCACGCGGCCCAGGCCGGGCCCCAGGGCGCACGGGTCCTGGATGTGTTCAGTCCACGTCGAGAGGACTTACTGCAAATGAAGTAATTTGATGAGGCAGTGAAGCCGTTCCGTCTTTTTCACCGAGGCTGGCCGTAAAGATACCAGAAGGTCTGGGGCGGAAAAGCAGGAGCCAGGTCCTCGTCCCAGATGAATTCGCCAGGCTCGAAGCGGCTTTGCAAGCGTCGGTCCGCGTGAGCGCGTAGGGTTTCAATGGTGTCCGGCAGGACGACTTCCCGGCGCAGGAGTTCCAGAATGACCCGGTTGCGCACTTCGGCCGCGTAATAGGCCCTGGAGGACTGTTCCTTGGCCAGTTCGGCGATGTATTGCGCCCACAACCGTGCCCGCATACGGGCTTCCTTGATGGCCTTCTGTTCCCAGACGGCCCGGTACCGCTGTCGAATGCGATCGAGGGCATCGGCATAGGATTCCCTCAGTGCAGCCTCTTCCCCAACCTCCAGAGGACGTTGCAAGCGTTGAAGTGCGAGGAGGACGTTTCCCAGGCTCAATTGGGGATAAGGAGGCTCGCCAGGAGGTGGGGACGCCGAAAGGCTCCAGTAGATTTCCGGACTCTTGATGAAGTCCTCCAGGACATCCAGCGCGGCTTCCAGGTAACGCAAATCATATGTAACGGATAGGGACATGGTTGTTCCTCCGGAATCCGTAAATGCCCCCGCGGGTGCTTGCGGAGCATGGAGAACACCCTTCCAGTACCATCCTACCATGGGCCGAGCGCGTAAGGGAATATGAGGAAATACCAGCAGAATAGGATTTCCCCGCGTTGCGCTGAGGCGAGAAGGTTCGCGAGGCCCACGAAGGGAACACCCAGGGCCCCCGCCAGATCCATCGCTCCGGGCGCAGGACCTGGATCAACCGCGCGGCCATCTCCGGGGTCAGGTACGGGTCGCGCAGCGCGGTGATGTCTTCGGGCAAGGGAGGACTGCCGTCGTCACGACAACGGAAATCTGCCCCCAGGTAAATCCAGGCGTACCAGCGCTGTTCGCGACAGGTTGCCCCCATCCCCTTTGCCGGTAAGGGTGGAGAGGGCCCCAGAAGGTGGTCCACCCAGACCTCTTGGGGCCGGGCCGTTCCTCGCCGGGGAACCTCCACCCACCAGCACCCGCCCCGTCCATCCCGCTCCAGGGCGGTGGAAAGGAAACGCGGGTTGCGGCTGTACACGATTTCTCCCTCCAGCCTCACGCCCAGCACCGGCACCGCTCCAAAGGGGAGGCCTTGGGCAATCCGGCTGCAGAGTTGCACCCGCCAGCACTTTTGTCCCACCTGCACGGCCTCCAGCGTAAAGACGCCTTTCACGTCCGCGCTCCAGGCCAGGGGCCGGGAAGACCAAAGGGAGGAGCTCGGACGGGTATAGACAGTGCTCACGTACAGGTGGGGCGCCAGT
>WFVP01000035.1 GCA_015491595.1 Anaerolineales bacterium | reverse complement strand
CTGCTGGCCTGGGGATTGGCCGAGGCCGGGGTGGCCTTTCCGCGCCCACTCCCCGGGGTGCTGGATTGGCTCTTCCAGCTGTGGCCCTTGATTCTCGTGGTCTGGGGCGCGCAAATGGTGGTGCAGCGCTTCCAGACCCGACGGGAAGGGAGTTTCGTGTTGGGGGGTGTGCTTCTGGCCCTGGGTGTGGCCTTGCTGGCCCGGAATCTGGGATATGCGCGCGTGTCCATCTGGGCGTCCATCCTCATCGGTGCGGGAGCGGGCTTCCTGCTCCGTGCGGTGCGCGAGTAGTCTGAACGCGGGAGGTTCTTCATGACCGCCTACGAGCCCGTCATCGGCCTGGAGATTCACATTCAGTTGAACACCAAGAGCAAGATTTTCTGTTCCTGTTCCGCGGACCCCTGGGAGGCCGAGCCCAATACCCAAATCTGCCCGGTGTGCACTGGACATCCTGGCGTGCTCCCCGTGCTCAACCGGGCCGCGGTGGAGAAGGCCCTGCGGCTGGCCCTGGCCCTGGGCGCGGAGGTGGCCGAGGTTTCCTACTTCGCCCGCAAGAACTACTTCTACCCCGACCTGCCCAAGGGTTATCAGATTTCCCAGTACGACCAGCCTTTGGCCACCGGGGGCGCGCTTCCCCTGGAGAACGGTCGGCGGATTCGCATCCGTCGGCTGCACCTGGAGGAGGACGCGGGCAAGACCAAGCGGGAAGGGGGACGGCGTTTCGTGGATTTCAACCGGTGCGGTGTGCCCCTCATCGAACTGGTGACCGAGCCGGACATCCGGTCCCCGGAAGAAGCCGCGCAATTCCTCACCCGGTTGCGGCAACTGGTGCGATGGTTGGACGTCTCCCTGGGCCATATGGAACGGGGCCACATTCGGTGCGATGCCAACGTCTCGGTGCGCCCCAAGGGAAGCCAGAGCCTGGGAGAGAAGACGGAAATCAAGAACGTGAACCTCATCGACCTGCTGCGTCCGGCCATCGAACAGGAAATCCAGCGCCAGATTCAGGTACTGGAGGCCGGCGGCCAGATCGAGGCCTGGACCCTGGAGTGGGACGAGCACCAGCGGGTGTTGCGCAAGATGCGGGGAAAGGAAACGGAAGCCGATTACCGCTACTTCTGGGAACCCGACCTGTTGCCCATCGTGGTGGACAGGGCCTGGCTGGAAGAGGTGGCGGCGGAGCTCCCGGAACTGCCCTGGGAGCGAGAAAAGCGCTTCCAGGAGGAGTATGGCCTGCCCGAGTACGACGCCCGGGTGTTGACCACGGAACGGGCCCTGGCGGATTACTTCGAGGCCGCGGTGAAGGCCTACGGCGGTTCCCCCAAGGCCGTGGCCAATCTGGTCATCAACCACATCTTGCGGTTGATGAACGAGCAGCGGCTGACCTGGGACGACTTGCGGGTGACGCCGGAGCGCCTGGCCGCCATCCTGCGCCTGGTGGACCAGGGGGTGATTCACAAGAACGCGGCCAAGAAACTCATCCCCCTGGTGCAGGAACGGGACCAGGAGCCCAAGGTGGTGGTCGAGGCCGAAGGCATGGCCCAGATGCAGGACACCGCGGCTCTGGAGGCTCTGTGCGCCCGTATCGTGGAGGCCCATCCCGAGGAGGCAGCCAAATATCGCGCGGGCAAGAAGGGCCTGTTGGGATGGTTCGTGGGCCAGGTGATGCGGGAAACCCGGGGCAAGGCCAACCCCCAGGAGGTGCAGGCCATCCTGCGGCGGTTGTTGGGGGAATAGCGTTCCCATCCCGCCACAGCAGGCCGTATGGCATATACTCTACAGCCCATGACCGAGGCACCCAATGAGCGACCGAAGGGCTTTGGTCATTGAGAACCTGCACAAGACCTACCCTCGCGGAGTCCAGGCCCTGCGAGGGGTTTCTTTTGAAGTTCTTGAGGGGAAAATCACCGTCCTCCTGGGGCCTAATGGCGCGGGGAAGACCACCCTGGTCCGCTGCGTGGCCGGCCTGCTCCTCCCCGACCGGGGACGCATTCACCTCTGGGGCCGGAACTTGCTCCGGAACCTCGCGCTGGCCCGGCAGACCATCGCCTTTGTGTTCGAAGAGGCCGAGAATTTGTACAATTACCTCACGGTCGAGGAGAACTTGCGTTATTTTGGCTACCTCAATCGACGCCATCTCACCCGGCGGAAGATGCTCCCCCTGCTGGAGGCCCTGGGCTTGCACGAGAATCTTCACCACGCGGTGGGATATCTCTCCCGGGGCATGAAGCAGAAACTGGCCTTGCTGGTCGCCCTGCTGAAGGATGCACCGTTGCTGATTCTCGACGAACCTACCTTGGGACTGGAC
>WFVP01000034.1 GCA_015491595.1 Anaerolineales bacterium | reverse complement strand
TCCGGCCAGGAGCAGCGCCATCCACCCTAGGAGGGTGAAGGCCCACCGTTTGGACACAGGACATCCCCGAGGACCGACACGGCCCGCCGATGCGTCAACGTTCATCGCCACCGTTCCCTGTGGGTCAAGACGCGGGTGGGGGAAACCGCTGGTGCCATGCCTCACGCACTTTCGTGAAGGTCACCTCCAGAGCCTCGGGGAGCACCCGGGCCTGGGCCAGGGTGGTCATGAAGTTCGTATCCCCGGGCCAGCGCGGCACCACATGCAGGTGGATGTGTTCAATGATGCCCGCGCCCGCGGCTTTGCCGATGTTGAAGCCGACGTTGAACCCATGGGGGTGATAGAGCTCCTGCAAAACCTGCAGGGCCTGTTGGGTGAGGTGCATCATGTCCAGCAGCACCTCGTCCGTTACACCCGTCAGGTGGTCGACGTGCTGGTAGGGGACCACCATCAGGTGCGCGCTGGTGTAGGGATAGCGGTTGAGCATGGCGTAGGCGTGGCGCCCCCGATAGACCACCAGATTGGTGGGGCTGTCTTCCTGCTTGGGCGCCCAGCAGAACAGGCAGCCTTCCACGGGAAAAGGGTCCTCGAAGTAAGCCATGCGCCAGGGTGCCCACAGGTAGTCCATTTACCCTTCTCCCTCGCCTTCGTCCGCGTGTTTCTCCAGCCAGATGGTGACCGGTCCGTCGTTGCACAGCTCCACCTGCATGTACGCGCCAAACTGGCCCGTCTGCACCGGCACACCTTCCTGACGCAGATACTCGGCGAAGCGCTCTACCAGGGGTGCCGCGTGCTCGGGGCGGGCAGCTTTAATGAAGGAAGGACGGCGTCCCTTGCTCGCGTCGCCGTACAGGGTGAATTGGGACACCACCAGGGCTTCACCGCCCACGTCCAGCAGGGAGCGGTTCATTTTGCCCTGTTCGTCTTCGAAGATGCGCAGGTGGGCTACTTTTCGGGCCAGGTATTGGGCTTCGGCGTCGGTATCCGAGTGGGTGACGCCTACCAGCAACAAAAGGCCGGGGCCGATTTCGGCCACCGGATGTCCACCCACCGTCACCCGGCCCCAGGCCACCCGCTGGACAAGTACACGCATGGATGTTACCTCCAGGGAAGAGGGTTTCGGGTGTTGCGTCGGTCTGCCCGTCACCCCTGTTGGGTCAGGTAGGCCTCGATGCGTTTCACCACCTCGCCGGGCTCCGCGTGGCGTCCTAACTCCAGTTTGGAAAACACCAAATGACCATCCACAAAGACCTCAAAGCGTCCGCCGTCCGAGGGCACCAGGGTGAGGGCTTCAACTTGTTTTTCAAAGCGTCCCAGAATTTCCGCGGCCGTACCTACGGCCCGTGGGGTGTAGCGTCAGGGAACGCAGTAGTGGATTTCAATGCGCATGGATGCACCTCCTCTCCTCAGGCTCGCGCGTCTTCCCGCGCGCGGAACCGGGCAATCTGGTCTTCGACAAAAGTGAGCAACAGCGGGATTTGCTTGCGTACATTTTCGTCTTCCATCTTACCATCGCTGCCCAATTCATCGAGCAGCGAGCGGCCAATCTCAATGGCCAGGGACAGCAGGGCCCGGTAATAAGCACGTTCATCCAACTCCCCCGATTTCCGCCGGGCCTTGATGTCCTTCAAGCGGGCTTCCAGCTCCTCGATGGTCAGCGACATGGTCGGCCTCCTCCTTAGGGGGATGGTGTAGGCGTGGGGGAAGTCAGGGGAGTGACCAATCGGCAGAAGGCGCACCGACCCGGCGCGGTGGTGGGTTGACCGCATACCTCGCAGGCATGGAGTTCGCCCTCTGCCTGTTCCTGAATCGCGGCAAAGGCTCCTTGCTTCTTGGCCTTCAAGAAGCCCAGGAAGAACTGCAATTTGGTTCCGGGGCGTTCTTCCTCCAGACGGTTGAGTACTTCCTTGAAGTAAATGGACCTGGCGCCCTGCGCGAAGGGGCACTCGTCGTAGATGTACGCAATGCCCCGCAGCAATGCGTAGGCCGCCGTCTCCCGCTCGTAGAAGCGGAAGAAGGGCTTCACCTTTTTCACTAGGCCGTCCCGGGCCGGGAGCACCGGATCCTGGCGGGCCAGGTAGCCCACCTGCCAGGTCATCACGTTGGCGAAGAGCACCGCGGCCTCGTCGTCCAGGTTGTGCCCCGTGGCCAGTACGGTGTATCCATGGTCCCGGGCTACCCGGTTCATGATGTGGCGCTTCACCAGACCGCACACGGAGCAGGGCTTCCCCCGACCCCGGTGGGTGCGGCGAGCCATTTCCGGGATGCTTTCGCCGTATAAGGTGGGGACGTCCTCCACAATGAGGTGCAGGCCCCGCTCTTGCGCAAAGGCCTCCACCACCTCTCGGGAGCGGTCCGAGTAGGCAATCCCTCCGTCAATCCCCAGGCCGATGTACAGGCCATCGGCCTGATAGCCCAGGCGCCAGAGGACATCCCAGAGAGCCAGGGAGTCCTTGCCGCCGGACACGGCGACCAGGACCCGGTCGTGCTTGGTGAACATCCGGTACTTGCGGATGGTGCGCGCGGTCTGCTCCACGAACCATTCCAGGTAGTGCTCCTTGCACAAGGCCAGCCGGTGCTGACGCATGTAGATGACCGCGCGCTCGCCGCACTTGCGACACCGCTTCATGCCCATCCTCCTGAAATCACCGCCACCAGCCGAATCACGTCCCCGTCCTGCAAACGCTCATCTTCCGGGATGAGTTCGCCGTCCCGGGTGGGCAGGACCGACTCGGGCACCAGGCCGACGTGGCGAATAGCCTCCCGCACGGTGATGCCCGCCGGGACGGTGAAGGTTTGATCCCGCAGAATCAACGTTGCGGTTCCCCGTGCTTTGTCCTTCATCGCTTTCTCCTACAGGCTTACGGTACAATGAATCCCGTATGACGCCCTATGATTGTACAGGACGGATAGAGGCCGGTCAATTAACCTTTGCCGGGAGGGCATCCATGTTCATCCAAATCCGCAAATGGTCCTGGTGGGTCGCGGTACTGGCTATGTTCCTGGTGGCCGCGGCTCCTGGAAAGAGCGTCGTGTGGGAACGCATTGACGTCACCCTGACCATCAATCCCGATGGTACCGTGGATGTGGAGGAGCAATGGCGCATCACCTTTGAAGGCGGCCCCTTCCGGTACGGTTACCGACGTATTGAAACCCGTTATCTCACGGACATCACGGATATTCAGGTTTTGGACGAAGAGGGACCTTACTATCCCGGTGCCGCGGAAACCCCTCGCGCCTTTGTCCTCGAGAAGACCTCCCAGACGCTGACCATCCGCTGGTTCTTCGAGCCCATCTCGGATACCACCCGTACCTTTATCCTGCGCTACCGGGTCCACGGCGCACTACGCTTTTACGAGGGCGGCGAGCAGTTTTGGTGGAAGGCCATTTTCCCCGATCGGGACGCGCCCGTCCACGAGGCCACGGTGACCGTGCATGCTCCCGGTCCCATTCGCGCGGCCCAGGCCTATTTCGTGCCCGCCAAGGTGGAACGGGTGGACGCCAATACAGTGCGCTTCCTCGCGGAGAAGCAAATCCCTCCCGGTACGGCTTTTGAAGTTCGGGTGGAATGGCCGGCTGGCGTGGTGGGTGGAACGCCCGCACCCTGGCAGGCCCAGGCCGATGCCGAAGCCCAGGCCCTGGAACGCCGAGCCGCGTGGGAACAGCGGTGGCGTCCCATCGTGGAAGTCCTCGTGGTCATGGGGTCCCTGGCCGTGCTCATCATCGGCGCGTTGGGCCTGTACTTGCTTTGGTACACCCGGGGACGCGACCCCTACGTCGAGGTGTTCGCCGAATACCTCACCGAACCCCCTTCGGACCTGCCCCCGGCCATCGCGGGGGTGGTGGTGGATGAACGCGCGGACCTCAAAGAAATCCTGGCCACCCTTCTGGATTTGGGACGGAGAGGCTTTCTTGAGATTTTCGAGCTCCCGGGAGATTATCGCTTCCAGCTCACAGGGAAATCTGTGTCTTTGCGGCCCTTTGAGCGCGTGCTGGTGGAGCGCTTATTCCGGGGCCGCCGGGTACGTCGCCTCAGCGACTGGAAGTACCTGCTGGGCAACGCGGATGGCAAGGCCATTTTGAACGCCATATATAAGGAAGCCCAACGCCTGGGCTTCTTCCCGCATCATCCCCAACGAGTGCGTATGCGTTATCAAGTGTTGGGCATTGTCATCAGTGTGCTCAGCGGCTTGGTGCTCTTTCCGCTGGGCGGTTTCCTCGCCGCCTGGCTGTCGTCCTTCTGGTGTCCTGGAGTGGCCATTTCGATTCTGGGTGGATTGATGGTGGTGATGGGGTTCTTCATGCCCCGCAAGACCCGGAAGGGAGCGGAGGAGGCGGCCAAGTGGCGGGCCTTCAAACGCTATTTGGAGAAACTGGACCGGGTTGATATCGCCCAGGCCGAAGCCCTTCTGGAACGCTATCTGCCCTATGCCGTCGCGTTGGGGGTCGAGGATCGCTTCCTGAAGGCCCTGGAAGCATGGGAGCAGCGGACCGGACGTCCAGTGGTGATTCCAGGCTGGTATCACAGCCCCCATACAGTCCCGTCCCAGACCACTTCAGGGCGTCCGTCCGCGCCCTCTCGGACGCCTTCCTTGAGCGAGGCCTCCCGATCCCTGGGAGCTGGCTTAAGCGGGTTGAGCCGGAGCCTTGGGAGCATGCTGAGTCTCGCGGCGACCACGCTGGCCCCGGCTTCCTCGTCCTCCGG
>WFVP01000033.1 GCA_015491595.1 Anaerolineales bacterium | reverse complement strand
CGATGAGCCGGGCCGCGCGTTCCAGGTCCTGGGGGTCGGCTTTTTCCGGGGGATGGTAGCCGGGCAGGGCCACCCGTTCGGGCCAAGACCATTCGGCTTCCTCAATCTGCGCGTTCTTGCACAGGTCGATGACCACCGGGCCGGGCCGTCCCGTGCGGGCGATGTGGAAGGCCTCCCGCACCACGCGGGGAATGTCCTCCGCGCGGGTGACCAGGTAGTTGTGCTTGGTAATGGGCAGGGTGACGCCGGTAACGTCGGTCTCCTGGAACGCGTCGCTTCCCAGGAGGGAGGCCGGCACCTGGCCGGTGATGAAGACCACGGGGGACGAATCCATGCGGGCCGTGGCGATGGCCGTGGTGAGGTTGGTCGCGCCGGGCCCGGAGGTGGCCATGGCCACGCCCACCTTACGCCTGTGCCGCAGCGCGCGGGCGTAGCCGTCGGCCGCGTGGCCCGCACCCTGCTCGTGGCGGGTGAGCACGTGCTTCACGGGGTAATCCAGCATGGCATCGTACACGGGCATGATGGCCCCACCGGGGTACCCAAAGACCACTTCCACGCCTTCCCGGATGAGGGCTTCCCACAGCAGGCGAGCACCGGACATTTTCATGGGGCACCTCCTCTTTTTGGCCGTTAGCCGGTGGCCGTTGGCCGTTGGTCATTGGCCGATGGCCATTCGCCGTTGACCGATGGCTGTTCAAGGTTGACCAACGGCCGTCGGCGGTCGGCCATCGGCCAGGATGGCTCCTTGGTCCGCGCTGGTGACGAAGTGGGCGTAGCGGCGCAGCCAGCGGCTGGTGGTGCGGGGCTGGAAAGGCGGCAGGGCCTCCAGCCGACGGCGGATTTCGTTATCGGTCAGGTGCACGTCAATGCGCCGCGCGTCCAGGTCGATGGTGATGAGGTCGCCATCCTGCAGGGCCGCAATGGGGCCGCGGGCCGCGGCCTCGGGGCTGATGTGGCCCACGCACAGGCCGCGGGTGCCGCCGGAAAAGCGTCCGTCGGTGATGAGCGCAACTTTTTCCCCCAGGCCCATGCCTACGATGGCCGAGGTGGGCGCGAGCATCTCCTGCATCCCCGGTCCGCCCCGGGGTCCCTCGTAGCGGATGACCACCACATCCCCTGGTTGGACTTCGCCAGCCAGGATGCCTTGCAGCGCGTCCTCCTGGCTTTCGTAGATGCGGGCCGGGCCGGTATGTCGGCGGATGTGGGCCGCGACGCCGCCTGTCTTGACCACCGCGCCGTTGGGCGCCAGGTTCCCAAAAAGCACCGCCAGGCCGCCATCGGGCCGCAAGGGGTCCTCCACGGGCCGGATGACCTCGGCATCCTGCACCCGGACCTGGGCGATGTTCTCGGCCAGGGTCTTCCCCGTCACGGTGATGCGGTCGGGGTGCAGCAGGCCGTGCCGGGCCAGTTCCGCGAGCACCGCGGGCACGCCGCCCGCGGCGTGCAGGTCCTCCATGTGCCAGGGACCCGCGGGGCTCATGTGGGCCAGGTAGGGGGTGCGGTCGGCCACCGCATTGATGCGTTCCAGGGGGTAATCCAGGCCGGCCTCGTGCGCGAGGGCCAGCAGGTGGAGCACGGTGTTCGTGCTGCCGCCCAGGGCCATATCCAGGGCAAAGGCGTCGTCGATGGCCTCGGGGGTGATGATGTCCCGGGGCCGCAGGTCCCTCCGCACCAGGTCCATGATGCGGTGCCCGGCTTCCCGGGCCAGGGCCTCCCGTTCGGGGGATTGGGCCAGCGCGGTGCCGTTGTAGGGCAGCGCGATGCCCAGGGCTTCCATGAGGCAGTTCATGGAGTTGGCCGTGAACATGCCCGAACAGGAGCCGCACGCGGGGCAGGCCACGCGTTCCAGCTGGGCCAGTTCCTGCTCGGTGATGTGCCCGGCCCGGAGCGCGCCCACGCCCTCGAACACGCTGATGAGGTCCACCACCCGGCCGTCGGGCATCCGGCCCGCGGGCATGGGCCCGCCGGAGACGAACACCGCGGGGATGTTCACCCGCACCGCGGCCATGAGCATCCCGGGCACGATTTTGTCGCAGTTGGGGATGGCCACCATGCCGTCGAACGCGTGGGCCTGGAGCATGGTTTCCACGCTGTCCGCGATGAGTTCCCGGGAGGGCAGGCTGAACTTCATGCCCGCGTGGCCCATGGCGATGCCGTCGTCCACCGCGATGACGTTGAACTCGAAGGGCACGCCGCCGGCTTCCCGGATGGCCTGTTTCACGATTTGGGCAAATTCCCGCAGGTGCACGTGGCCGGGGACGATGTCGGTGTAGGAATTCACCACCGCGATGAAGGGCTTGTGGAAATCCTCGGGGGATTGGATGGCTCCCGTGGCCCAGAGCAGGGCCCGATGGGGCGCCCGTTCGTAGCCGTGCTTGATAATGGATGAGCGCATGAAACGACCTCCGGTGAAAAAACTTTGGGGCCGCTCGTCCATCGGAGCGGCCCCAACATCTTTAGGGAGAAGGATGGCGGTACGGGCGATTAAGGCGCACGCCCTCGGACCGCTCCGGCGTGAGAC
>WFVP01000032.1 GCA_015491595.1 Anaerolineales bacterium | reverse complement strand
GATTCAATGGACCCGCCTCCCCCGGCCCGACCTGCTCCAGCCGGACCGTCCGGTGGACATCACCGGCCTCTGCATGGGTCCCCATCTGGTCCTGCTGGTGAACGGTGAGTTCATCGCCGAAGTGCAGGACACCACCCTCACCCAGGGCTATGGCGGGTTCCTGGTGGGCACCTGGGATACGCCGGGCTTCGTGGTGACCTTCGACGACTTCTACCTCTACGAAATTCGCCCCTGAAAAGGACGAGGCCATGCCTGCACCCATTGCCATTCTGACGGACTTCGGCACCCTGGACCCCTACGTGGGCATCATGAAGGGCGTGATTCAAAATCGCGCGCCCGGTGCGCCTCTCATCGACCTGACCCACGAAATTCCGCCGGGCGACCTGCTCCGGGCGGCCGTGGTGCTGTGGCAAAGCGTGCCCTACTTTCCACCGGGCACGGTGTTCCTGGTGGTGGTCGACCCCGGCGTGGGCACGGAACGCAAACCGGTGCTCGTGGAGAGCGGGCCGTACCGCTTCGTGGCCCCGGACAACGGGGTCCTGACCTTCGTGCTTCGCGAAGGCTGGCGCGCCTGGGTCCTGGAGAATCCCCTCTTCCGTTTGGAGACGGTAAGCACCACCTTCCACGGACGGGACATCTTCGCGCCGGCAGCGGCCCATGCCGCCCAGGGCATCCCCGGGGATGCCTTTGGACCCCAGGTGGCGGAACTGGTCACCCTGCCGCCCGTGGTGTGCCGACTCCGACCTCCCGGCCGCTTGCAAGGTCAGGTGCTCTATGCGGACCGTTTCGGCAACGTGCTCACCTCCCTGGGGACCTTCCATCCCGAAACCGGGGACGTGTGGCGCTTTCGCCCCTGGCAGGGAGAAGGCGGGGAACGACGCCTGCGCTTTCGGGAACTGGAACTCCCTTCCGGCCGCACCCTTTCCTGGGTGCGCACCTTCGGCGACCTGCCGGAAGGCGAACCGGGCTTCCTGGTCGGGAGCACGGGCTTGATTGAAATCGTGGTCAACCGGGCCAGCGCCCAGGACCTCCTGGGCCTGGAACGGGGCCAGCCCCTCATCCTGCACGTGGAGGAAGTGGATTGAACGCCTCTCCCCAAATCGAAGTCCTGGCCCTCATCCCCGCGCGGGGCGGGTCCAAGGGCATCCCTCGCAAAAACATCCGTCTGTTCGCCGGGCATCCCCTCATCGCCTACAGCATCGCGGCGGGCCTGCAGGCGGAGACGGTCACCCGGGTCATCGTCTCCACCGACGACGAGGAAATTGCCGCCATCGCGCGCGAATACGGTGCGGAGGTACCCTTCCTGCGTCCGGCCCATCTGGCCCTGGACGATACCCCCGACTACCCCGTGTTCCTGCACGCCCTGCGGTGGCTGGAGGAACGGGAAGGGTACCGGCCGGACATCATCGTGCAATTGCGCCCCACCAGCCCCATCCGCCCGCGGGATTTGGTGGACCGGGGGGTGCGCCTGCTCCTGGAACATCCCGAAGCCGATTCGGTGCGCGCGGTGGTGCCTTCGGGACAGAACCCCTTCAAGATGTGGCGCATCGAGGACGACGGCTACATGCGCCCCCTGTTGTCGGTGGAGGGCATCCCGGAACCCTACAACGCCCCTCGCCAGCGCCTGCCCCAGACCTTCTGGCAGACGGGGCACCTGGACGTGATGTGGCGCCGCACCCTGTTGGAGAAGGGCTCCATGACGGGCCAGCGGATTCTGCCTTTGTTGGTGGAGCCTCGCTACACCGTGGACCTGGACAACCCCTGGGACTGGGAGCGGGCCGAGTGGACCGCCCTGTACCGGGATTTGGACATGGTCTGGCCCGGCCGTCGGCCGCGACCCATGCCCCAACGGGTGGACCTGCTGGTGCTGGACTTCGACGGCGTGTTCACGGACAACCGGGTCTGGGTGGACGAAACGGGCCGGGAAGCCGTGCTGGCCCACCGGGGAGACGGTATGGGCCTAGAGATGTTGCGGAAGGCGGGGATTCGCGCGGTGGTCCTCTCGAAAGAGACGAACCCGGTCGTCGCGGCCCGATGTCGCAAGTTGAACCTGCCCGTCTGGCAGGGGGTGGAGGACAAAGCCACCCTGCTGCGACGTCTGCTGGAAGAATGGCAGGTGGACCCCCGCTTCACTGTCTACCTGGGCAATGACGTGAACGACATCCCCTGCTTCCCCCTGGTGGGCTGGGCCGTAGTGGTGGCCGACGCGCATCCCCAGGCCAAGCGGGCCGCGGACAAGGTCCTGCGCACGCCCGGAGGCTATGGCGCCATTCGGGAACTCGTGGACCTGATTCTCGCGCGGCATCACGCCGCGGGAAGCCCTTGAGGGAGGGATGCACCATGCGCTTCCTCATCGCGGGCCTGGGTTCCATCGGCCGCCGGCACCTGCGCAACCTGCTGGCCCTGGGGCAGCGGGACATCGTGCTCTACCGCACCTTTCGAAGCACCCTGCCCGACGACGAACTCGCCGACTTCCCCACGGTGACCCGGCTGGAAGACGGGCTGGCCATGAAGCCCGACGCGGTCATCGTGGCCAACCCCACGGCCCTGCACATGGAGGTGGCCGTGCCCGCGGCTGAGGCCGGATGCGCCATCTTGCTGGAGAAACCCATCGCCCACACCCTGGAAGCCGCGCGGCCGTTGCAGGAAGCCGTGAGACGAACGGGCGCACCCGTGCTGGTGGGGTTCCAGTTCCGGTTTCATCCCACGTTGCGCCAGGTGAAGACCTGGCTGGCCGAGGGGCGCATCGGTCGGCCCCTGTACTTCCGGGCGCATTGGGGCGAGTATCTCCCCGACTGGCACCCCTGGGAGGACTATCGCCGGAGTTACGCCGCGCGGGCCGATTTGGGCGGCGGCGTGATTCGCACCCTGAGCCATCCCCTGGATTACGCCCGTTACCTGCTGGGAGAGGGGGACGTGGTTTGGGCGTTTGCCGCCCACGTCAGCGATTTGGAACTCCAGGGCGTGGAGGACCTGGGGGAAATCGGCCTGCGCTTCGCCAACGGCGCGGTGGGCACGGTGCATGTGGACTACTTCCAGCGTCCCCCGGCTCATTGGCTGGAAATCCTGGGCACGGAAGGGACCATCGCCTGGAACTACTACACGGGGAAGGCGGTCTGGAAGCCCGCGCGCGGGCAGGGAGAGGAGGTGATCTTGCCCGAAGGCTGGGAACGGAATCACATGTTCCTGGAGGAGATGCGCCATTTCCTGGACGTGGTGCAGGGCCGGACCGAGCCCATCTGCACCTTAGAGGATGGATTGGAAAACATGCGCTGGGTGGAGAAAGCCTTGCGTTTGGCGCAAGGGTGACGGCGTGAGCAAGCCCTACGCCCCGAACACGAAGGGTTGAATGCGCTCCAGAACGGGCTTTTCGCGTTGGTACTCCCGGTACAGGTCCCACATGGCCTGTAAGTTGAGCCAGAATTCCGGTGTGGTACCGAAGAAACGGGCCAGACGCAAAGCGGTCGAGGGAGTGATTCCTCGCTTCCCCCGCACAATTTCGTTGAGCCGCTGATAGGGCATGTGGAGTGCGCGCGCCAACTCCCTTTGGGTCATCCCCAAAGGCTTGAGGAATTCTTCTAACAGCACTTCCCCAGGGTGCGTAGGCGTCCGGTTTTCAGGAATTCGAAACGCGCGCGTCATGGGTTGAACCTCCGTTTTGCTTCCCCGGGCACCCCTGGGATATCGTTGGCCTCATCCTGGATGCCCGGGGAGGATATTCAGGCGTTAGTGATAATCGACGATTTCAACGTCTTCGGCTCCATGGGGTGTCCAGCGAAAACATATTCGATATTGCTCGTTGATTCGAATGCTGTACTGTCCTTTGCGGTCTCCTTTGAGGGCTTCCAGGCGGTTCCCGGGTGGAACACGCAAGTCCTTTAGGTCGACGGCGGCCTGGATCATGTCCAGCTTACGTTGCGCGATGGGCCAGAGTTCTTTCGGAAGCGTCCTTCGGGCTGCCGCCGTGTTCCGCCCGTGGAACACGTCCTCAGTACCCTCATCGGCAAAGGACAAAATGGCCATTTACACCTCCCGATTTCGATTGTTAAGGTGCTCGAGGCCTGTGGCCTCGTTTGAGGCGTGTACATGATAGCACGGAATTCATGCTAATGCAAGAGGGCTTTTTCGGTCCGGCAGGGTTTTTGCACGTTCTTACAAAACCGGTTTTTTCAAGGTGATTTGCCACGTGACGCGCAGGTCTCTTCGGGCTCAGGACCGCAGGGAGAAAAATAAATTTGTGTGGGGCGGCAAAGCCGCCCCACACAAATTCTTTCTTCCTTATGGTCCTGAGCCCGGTTCGATCTAAGCGAAAGGGG